>CAZJLQ010000202.1:0-3608 GCA_964546675.1 uncultured Synechococcus sp. | reverse complement strand
TCTAAGCCAATCTCCGCTGGCTTGTTTTTTGAAACTACCACTTAGCAGATGCTGATT
Organism: uncultured Synechococcus sp.; assembly: GCA_964546675.1. Taxonomy (GTDB): domain Bacteria; phylum Cyanobacteriota; class Cyanobacteriia; order PCC-6307; family Cyanobiaceae; genus Parasynechococcus. Next base: position 3,551 of record CAZJLQ010000202.1, on the reverse strand, counting down.
GAGGAGACCACTGGCACCCGCCCTTACGATTGATACAACACGCATCACCGATGTGGTCCGGGCTGCTCCCGCTCGACGTGCTCAGAGAGATGACATCCCTGTTGCTCGTCGATCAAGACCGGCACCGCGACGATCCGGTGGAGGCTTTGGACTGTTTCTCTCCTGCCTGGTTGTCTGTGGAGGAAGTGTTGCAGGCGTGCTGTTCGGCCCTGAGTTGCTGGCTCGTCTCAATACAACGGATGCGGAAACAGAAACCGTTCCAGGGTTCGATCAGCGTCCAGCTGCAGACGGGCGGCTTTTGGGACACTTCCCCTATGACGAGGCCTTGGATTCCCGGCTGATCGTTGTCGAGCCGGGAATCGAACTTCATGAAGATGCGGCGAACGCCTTTGATGCGATGCGTCAAGCTGCAGCTGCGGATGGACTGGATCTCCGGCTCCTGAGTGGATATCGATCCCACGATCTTCAGGAATCAATTTTTTTCGATGTGGCCTCTGAACGGAATCAGACAGCTGAAGAAAGGGCGTTGGTGTCAGCTCCACCCGGCTATTCCGAACACAGCACCGGATACGCCCTGGATATCGGCGACGGCGAGGCACCGGAAACCCATCTCTCACCGAACTTTGAACAAACTCCCTTGTTCCGTTGGCTGCAGGACCACGCTGCTCGATATCACTTCATCCTTTCCTTCCCTGAAGGCAATCCCCAGGGGGTGAGCTACGAACCGTGGCATTGGCGATATGAGGGCTCTGCCAGTGCTCTGCGTTTGTTTGAACCTGCACGACGGTTGGTGCAGCGCCGCTCTTGAGCCGGCCTGAACTGCTCGCTCCCGCGGGAGATTGGGAGGCGATGCAGGCCGCCGTGGCCAATGGTGCTGATGCGGTCTACTTCGGTGTCAAGGCGTTCAATGCCCGTCAGCGGGCCGACAATTTTGAACTTGAGGAACTCGCGGATGTGATGTCTTGGCTGCATCACCGTGGGGTTCGCGGATTTCTCACCTTCAACGTGCTCGTGTTCAGCGACGAGTTGGAACGGGCCGCTGAGTTGCTGCTGGCCGCTGATCGTGCTGGTGTCGATGCGGTGATTGTTCAAGACGTTGGACTCTGCACGCTGGCGCGGCAGCTCGTTCCAGACCTTGTTCTGCATGCATCGACGCAGATGTCGATCACTGCTGCGGCCGGTGTTGCCCAAGCTGCTGCCCTCGGGTGTCAGCGGGTGGTGCTTGCCCGGGAACTCGCTCTCAAGGACCTCGAACGCTTGCAGCGTCAACTGACTGAGCGGCATCTATCCATGCCGCTGGAGGTGTTCGTTCACGGTGCCCTCTGCGTCGCTTATTCCGGCCAGTGCCTGACAAGTGAGTCGCTGGGGCAGCGCAGCGCCAACCGCGGTGAATGTGCCCAGGCTTGCCGCCTTCCATATCAGATGGTCGTGGACGGGGATCCCATCGACCTGGGGGATCAGCGCTACTTGCTTTCTCCGCAGGACCTGTCTGCGTGGGAGGTTTTGCCCCAGCTCCAGGAGCTTGGTATTGCCAGTCTCAAGATCGAGGGTCGTCTCAAGGATGCGACTTATGTGGCCGCTGTCACGAGTGCTTATCGGCAGAGGCTGACGGCGCAGGAGGACCACTCAGCCACGACGGGTTCAAAAACGACGGGTTCAAAAACAACCACTTCAAAAACAACTACTTCAAAAAAACCGGGTTCCTCAGAACCACCAGGTGTGAAACCAACAGGTGTGACCCCAACAGTGAAGCGTCAGCTGGAGCTCGCTTTCTCCCGTGGCTTGTCCAGCGGTTGGTTGAAAGGGATCAATCATCGGAGGCTCGTTCATGGACGGTGGAGCAAGAAGCGCGGCCCCTTGGTGGGATCGCTGCAGCGGGTTAACCGCGGTGGTTGGTTGCTGATCCGCAGCGGGGAACCATTGCGTCGCGGCCAGGGCCTCGTCCTCGAAGTCCATGGTGACGATCCTTTGACCCCTCCGCGGGAGATTGGCGGCCGGGTGATGGATCTTGAGCGCATCGACCATGCCCAACTCAAGCTGCGTCTGGGGCCTGGCAGGATCGACACCCGAGCGCTTGCCACCGGTGCCTCCGTTTGGCTGACCAGTGATCCCGACTGGGAGAGCCAATGGCAGAAAGCCTCCCGGCGCATGCCTGTCGCCTTGCCACGGCCGCTCAGGCTGCGGGTTCGGGGGCGGTTGGGTGCATCCCTTGAACTGGAACTGTTGGTGCCCAAGGCAGCCGGAGTGCGACTGCGCAGCGCCATGCCGCTGGAGGCTGCGTCGAGGAGGCCCCTGGATCGTCAGAAACTTGAAGACCAGCTGGGACGCCTGGGTGGAACCGGCTGGACCCTTGAACGGCTTGAGCTTGATCTGATCGGTGACCTCTTTCTTCCAGTGGCGGAGCTGAATCGCATGCGTCGCGACCTGCTCGAGCGCCTGGAGGCCAGTGATGCGGCCCTGAATCAACCGACATCTGTCGTTGAAGGTCCTCTGAAGATCACTGAAGTTCTGCAGGGGATTCTCGGCGATGCTCAACCGGCCCAGGTTGTGCCTGAACCCGGTCTTGTGGTGCTTGTGCGCAGCCTTGAACAGCTGCGGGCACTCACCAACCCAGGGCTTGACGGTCTACCGATTCGGTCCGTCGTTGCGGACCTTGACCAGCCACGTCAGCTGCGGGAAGCCGTGGCGCTTGGACAGGGCCACTGGCCTGAAGGGATTTGGCTCACGGGTCCGCGCATCACCCGTCCGGACGAACGCTGGACCCTCGAACCGTTGATTCGGGCCCGGCCTGACGGCTATCTGGTTCGCAATGCCGACCAACTGGAAACTCTGTCAGGACTGGCGCCCTGCATCGGGGACTTCTCCTTGAACACCGCCAATCCGCTCAGTGTTCATTGGTACCGCCAGCGCTGGGGTCTTGAGCGACTGACCGCGAGCTACGACCTCAACCTTCAACAGTTGCTGGATCTGGCCTGCGCAGTTGACCCATCCCGTCTTGAGGTGACCCTCCATCAGCACATGCCGTTATTTCATATGGAGCATTGCCTGTTTTGCGCTTTTCTTTCAGACGGCCATGACCACACCGATTGCGGTCGGCCCTGTGAGCAGCACACCGTCACCCTGAAGGATCGGAGTGGAGTGGAGCATCCACTTCGGGCCGATCTGGGTTGCCGCAACACACTGTTCAACGGCACAGCTCAGACGGGAGTTGAGGGCTTGCCATCTCTCCTCCGTGCCGGAATCCGTTCATTCAGGCTCGAATTGCTGGATGAAGGTTCTGAGGATGCCCTGCGCCGTGTGCGTTTGTACGTGGATGCCTTGCAGGGCCGGCGTCCGTCGGACGACGTATGGCGGCAGGAGAGCATCAACCATCAACTTGGTGTGACGCGGGGCAGCCTGCGCGTGAGGGGTCCGGAACGAACCAGTCAATTCTCACGTTGAGATATCCTTTCGCACTGCGCCTATGGCGTTCTTCACAATTTCAAACGGTCAGCCCGCATGAGCGCCCAGCAAAAGGCGATTCGCAACATCGCGATCATCGCCCACGTTGA
>CAZJLQ010000201.1:0-3617 GCA_964546675.1 uncultured Synechococcus sp. | reverse complement strand
CACTGCCCCCCTTCTGGCGAAGAGCACCCACATCGACGCCCTCCGCCTTGGCCCGGGCCCAGCGACGGAAGCGCCGCCGCATGATCTCCGCCATGGCCATGAAGTCATCGCTGTGTCCCGACCGGATGCTGCTGCTTCGAATCTTGTACTTGCGGTAATGCTGCTTCGCGGGCAAACCGTCGATGAACACAACCTGAGAGGCAACGGCGTCACTCCCCTGGATATGACTGATGTCATATCCCTCGATCCGCCGTGGAGGGATCGGAAGCTCCAACAATTGCGCCAAATCTTCCGTTGCCAGGGCTTGCTGCTCCTGGCCTTGTTTGGCGCGGAGCAGTTCGAATTCAGCGTTGCGCTGAACCAGCTCGATCAAGTCCGCTTTCTGGCGTTGTTTCGGGCAATGAATATGCACCTTGCGTTCTCGTTGTTCACCAAGCCACTCCTCAAGCAGATTTTGTTGGGGTAAGGCGTGTTGCACGAGCAGTTCGGGAGGAACCTCCACCGCATCCACCTGGCTGTAGTGCTCTTCGATCACCCGTTGAAGAATCAAGCCAGGCTCCAGGCCGGAAGCATCGGCTGTGTATCCGAGGCGGCCCACAAGCTTTCCGGCACGCATCTGAAACAACTGCACGGCCGCCACCCGCTCATCCATCGCCAACGCCAGCACATCTCGACTAATGGAGGAATCCGGAAGGCTCATCTTCTGATCCGCCGTCAGTTGATCCAATCCCTGGAGTTGATCGCGCACCCGTGCTGCGGACTCAAAATCAAGCCGTTCCGCGTAACGGCCCATCTGTTCTTGGAGAAGGGTCTGAAGTTCATCACTGCGCCCCTGAAAGACCATCGCCACTTTGCGCAGCGTGCGGTGATAGTCCTCGGAACTGATCTTTTCCTGACAGACCCCAGGACAGCGACCGATGCTGAAATTCAAGCAGGTGCGATCGGGATACATCGGTCGGGGACGCTGACGCAATGGAAAGACCCGTTTAACGAGAAACAACGTGCGTCGGAGCAGACCCACATCGACATAGGGTCCGTAAAAACGATCCAGGGGACTGCGAAACCGACGCCGACGGGTGATGAAAATACGTGGGTAGGCCTCACTCCAGGTAATGCAGAGATAGGGATATTTTTTGTCGTCCTTCAGCAACACATTGAAGTGGGGCTGATGGTTCTTAATCAGGTTGGATTCCAGCGCAAGCGCTTCTGCTTCACTGTCGGTGACGATGAATTCAATGTCACTCACCTGCCGCGTCATCAAGCGGATCCGCGGCGAAAGGTCATGCCGGCTACGGAAGTAGCTGCGGACTCGACTTCGCAAGCTTTTTGATTTACCGACGTAGAGAATCCGATCGTCCCGATCCCGCATCAGGTAGCACCCCGGTTCGGCGGGAATGTCCTTCAGCCGCTGTTCAAGGCGCTCCGGCTGGGTCAGCAGCGGCGCGCCCGATCCTGATGACGCCAATGTGCGCTCAACCGCCGTAATTCCAGCCGGTGCTGGCCAGGTTCAGGGCATCGCCATCGGCGATCAACCGTGCTGATTTGACCTCCCCAACGAACACGGTGTGATCGCCATGCTTCACCGTGCCCACCAGCTCGCACTCGACACCACCGACAGCATCGTCCAGGAGGGGAAGGCCGAGCTCTCCTTCCTGGAATGGCGCCGCTTCGAAACGTCCCCCCATCGCCTTCTGAGGTTTGAAGAACACAGCGGCCAGATCCTTCTGATCCGCCCGCAGAACGTTGAGCGAGAAGCGGCCTGTCCGTTCAATGATCGCGTGGCTGGCACTGTCCGAACGAACGGCCATCACCACGAGGGGGGGGTCGAACGACCCCTGCGTCACCCAGCTGGCGGTGAAACCATTCACCTCGTCGCCTTCCCGTACCCCACAGACAAACAGCCCATGGGGGATCTTGCGCAGAAGGGTCTTCTTGGCATCGAGATCCAGGCTCATGGAGAGAGTTCGTTGGTGTCTATGAAATCTAGGCAGGGTCTGCTCCATCGGATTCAGCTGCATAGGATTGAGCTGTTGCCTGATGTGTGATGCGGGCGCTTTACCCGGGGAGTTTTGACCCACTCACGAATGGACATCTCGACCTGATTGAACGGGCCTCATCCCTGTTCGGTGAAGTGGTGGTCGCGGTTCTCTGCAATCCGAACAAGAAAGCAGCGTTTTCCATCGAGCAACGCATCAGCCAGATCCGAACAGCAACCGCCCATCTGAATGGGATTGAAGTGGTCAGTTTTGATGGGCTAACCGTGCACTGTGCGGAAATTCATGATGCCGATTTGATTGTTCGCGGCCTGCGAGCAATGAGCGATTTTGAATATGAACTTCAGATAGCGAACACCAACCGGTCACTGGCTGCTGAACTCGAAACGATCTTCATGGCAGCCTCCGCCCATCACAGTTTCCTGAGCAGTTCCGTTGTCAAGGAAGTGGCACGTTTCGGTGGGCCGATTGATCACATGGTCCCCGCAAAGGTTGCGGAAGACCTCAACAGGTTATTCAATTCGGCTTTAACTCCCTTGCAGCCATGAGCGAAGCTCGGTTCACCGTGCTCGATCAACTGGATCAGCTGGAAGAGATCGTTCTCGAAGGGAGTCGGGTTCCCTTCACAGGTGGACGCCTGGTGAATGAAGGTGAAGCTGTCGAAGTGCTGGACGCGGTCCGCGATGCCCTGCCGAAGGAGGTTGAGCGAGCAGGTCAGCTGTTACAGCGGCGTGATGACTTCATCAACACCGCCCGCCAGCAGGCTGAAGAAATTGTCCAACAGGCCAAGCAGCAGCGCGAGCAGTTGGTCAACAACGCCGCGATCCGTCAGGAAGCCGAGCGTCAGGTGAATGAACTGCGGGAGCAAACCCGTCAGCAATGCGAGCAGTTGCTGCAGAACACGCGCCAGAAAAGTGCGTCCATGGAGCAGGAAATGCAGGCCAAGATCGTTCAGCAGGAGCAGCAATTTGCCTCCCGTCGTCAGCAGCTGGAACAGGAAGCTCTGCAACGGCGTCAACAGCTCGAGCAGGAAGCCGTCGAACTGAAACGTCAATATCTTGAGCAGCATGAGGGCAATCGGCAGCAGGGACTCCAGGAACTGGAGTCGATACGCCGCGAAGGGCTGCGCCTGCAGAAAGAAGCTCGCGAGGAGGCCGAGCGGGTCCATAACGACGCTTTGCAATTCCGGCAGCAAACCCAACAGCAATGTGAGGGACTGATCCAGCGAAGCCGGCAGGAAGCCGGCAGCGTCCAAGAGGGTGCGAACCGTTACGCCGAACAGACCCTCGGTGAACTGGAAGTGCGTCTCAAGGAGATGGCCCAGGTGGTGATGGCCGGCCGGCAGGAGCTCATCAAGATTCAGACGATTCGCCACGAGGACGAACGTCCCGCCGCGAGTGCCGAGACCACCAAGACCGTTCCGATCAGCCGGGCACGCCGGGCTGCATCTCGCCTGCGCTCCATGAAGGGCACCGGCTGAGCCGTTGAGCCGATGTCAGCACCTGACCCATCACCGAGTTGGGTGCTGACGCTCCATTGGAAATCATGCTGACGAAACGCCGTCCGTTCGGAGTGTCAAGGATTCCAGAGATCGAGCGGACACCCGTAAGTGTGCCGGTCTTG
>CAZJLQ010000200.1:0-3618 GCA_964546675.1 uncultured Synechococcus sp. | reverse complement strand
AAACGCTTTACATTTGGGGGGACCCTGACCCGCCTCATCGGCGTCCATACCTGCAACGTGCTGCTTTTGTCGCGATCCGAACCGGACAATTTGCGACAGGGATCCGACCCCCAGGTCCGCTGCTACCGCAGCACCTTCTCAGATCAGATGGAGATGCTGGCCGCCGCGAGCACCGTTGCTGACTACCTCGACAGACACGAGGTTTGGTTTCAACGCTGCGCCTCTCCCATGGACGTGGTTGCTATCGATGGCCAGTCCTATTCGCTCACCTTGGGGCGGTTTGGGAATTTCGGATTTGAAGTGGAACCCACCATCGATCTGCGCCTTCTCCCCCAGGAGGAGCGGGTGTATCGAATCGAAACCCTTCACACCGGATCCACTGCCTCCGATCTCCGCGCGCACTACGACGTTGATTTCAAGGCGCAGATGGCCCTGGAGCCATGGGCCCAAACAGCGGAGCAAAACCCCGAGGATGCCACCGCTGTGAGCTGGACCCTGGATCTCTCTGTCTGGATCCGGTTGCCTCGGGTGATCACCATGCTTCCGGAGCAGTTGGTGCAGTCCAGCGGAGACCACCTGCTCAAACAGATCGTGAGACAGATTTCGCGACGCCTGACCTGGAAGGTTCAGGCCGATTTCCATGCCACACATGGGCTGGACTGCCCACCTCGGCGCCGCGCGGCCTTCTGATCAGCGGTTGACCCAGATCCTGTTGGCAATTTCAAGACCGGTGAAGGCCTGCCAGAGGAACAAAGTCATAACGCCCATGTTCAGACCCACGTGCGCTTTGCGAGCAATCAAGTTGCCCTGTTGCATGAGTGGCGACAGCGATGCAGCAACAGCCACCATCGCGGTCATGGCGAGACCAACCAGCAGGTGAGGGCCAACGAACAGCTTGTCGTTGTTCAGGTACGTCACCGCCATGCCACCGAACGTGGCCAGGGTCATCACCGCTAAAAACAAACTGCCCCAGCGGTAGTGGCGCTGGGCAAATTTGCCCGGGATCAACTGCTTGCGCTGCTCCGGCGTGCCGGTGCGAATCTTTTTGACCTTGATGCCGAGGTAGAGAGCCCATCCACCAGCGGCGAGGAGTGCCCACTCCGTCAGCGGGTGGACGAAATTCAGGCTGAAGGGAAGGGTGGCCAGCATCGACCTGCTTGGAACGACCCGGCGAGGCTAGGAGCCGATGGACCACTCCCGGTCTCAGTGCAGAAAATGTCGACGACCGGTCAGGAGCATCGCCAGACCGAGCTCATTGCAGGCCCCAATCGAATCTGCATCGCGTCGACTGCCCCCAGGGTGAATCACAGCACTGATTCCATGGCTTGCCGCTAGCCGCACGGTGTCGTCAAATGGAAAGAAGCCATCGCTGGCGAGGACTGCTCCCCTGGCCTGCTCACCAGCCGCCTCAAGCGCCAATCGAGCGGAACCGACCCTGTTCATCTGGCCAGCACCGACGCCCAGACTCTGGCCATCCCGTGCAACGACGATGGCATTGGAGCGGACATGACGCACCAGCCGCCAGGCGAACTCAAGGTCCTGTTTTTCCTGAGCGGTTGGAGGCCGTTCGGTCGCCACAGTCCAGCCATCCGGCTGGATGAGTTCATCATCGAGATCCTGCACCAGCAAACCGCCAAGAATGCTGCGCACGTGGTGGGGACCGGAGGCATCGATCGCAGACGGGGCCAGTTCCAGCAGTCGCAGATTCGGCTTGCTCGCCAAAATTTCCCTGGCTTCAGGACTGAACGCAGGAGCCACGACACATTCCAGAAACAGACTGGTGAGTTCGCGAGCGGCGGCGGCTTCCACAAGCCCATTGATCGCCACGATGCCACCAAAAGCACTAATCCGGTCTGCATCGAGAGCTCGCTTCAACGCCACAGGGACGGAGGCTCCGATCGCAACACCGCAGGGATTGGTGTGTTTGACCACAACAGTTGCGGGCTGCTGCGCAGGATGTGCGCCATCAGTGCCATACCCAAACTCACGCACCGTCGCTAACGCCGCCTCAAGATCGAGAAGGTTGTTGGTACTGAGTTCCTTCCCCTGCAACTGAAGAGCGCCGCCCCAGCCCTGCTTCGGCTGGCTGAACCAGCGTGCTTTTTGGTGCGGGTTTTCGCCGTAACGGAGGGTTTGCCGCAACGGAACCGCTGACAGCCATTGGTCGGCGTCGATCTCCATCTGGGACGCCATCCAGGTGCTGATGGCCGTGTCGTAAGCGGCGGTATGTCGGAAAGCCTCCAAAGCCAGCTGTTTGCGCATCGCTGCAGGCACTCCCACTCCCTCGCCGGACGCCTCGAGGGCAGCGATCACGCTGTCGTACTGATCCGGACTGGTGAGAACAGCGACGTCGGCATGATTTTTTGCCGCAGCACGCACCATGGCAGGGCCACCGATATCGATGTTCTCAATGGCGTCTTGCCAGGTCACATCCTCCCTGGCGACGGTTTCACGGAAGGGATAAAGATTGACGACCACCAGATCAATCAGAGGAATCTGGTGCTGATCGAGGTCTGCCTGGTGGGTCGCGTCAGCACGTTTGGCAAGAATTCCGCCGTGGACACGCGGATGCAGGGTTTTCACCCGACCACCCAGAATTTCAGGAGCTCCGGTGTGATCCGAGACCCGTGTCACCGTCAGTCCTGCCTTCTCCAGAACTGCTGCGGTGCCTCCACTGGAGAGAAGCTGATAACCAAACCGCCGATGCAACGCCTCTGCCAACGGCACAAGGCCGGTTTTGTCAGAGACACTCAACAGGGCGAAAGGTGCCATGGATTCCGGGCCACGCAGTCTTGAGCCAACCTAAACATCAGTGAACTGACAGACAGATGCGTCATCGACTGGTCGTTCTGCATGGTTGGGGAGCCAATGCCGATGACCTTCGGCCCCTTGGAGAGTCCCTGTCCAAACTCCATTCGACAGATCTCGATGTCATCGCCCTCGACGCGCCGCATCCCCACCCGGACACAAGCGGGCGCCAGTGGTATGGACTGTTTCCAGCACGATGGGACGAGGTTCCGAAGGCTGTCGCCGATCTGAAGAACCGATTGCTCAGCTTGAACGGTGGAGAGGAGGCACTGCCATCCACGGTGCTTTTCGGCTTTTCGCAAGGCGGTGCCATGGCACTCCACAGCGGCTGTGACTTGCCCCTAGCCGGGGTGATGTCCTGCAGCGGCTACCCCCATCCGGACTGGCAGCCCAATCAGCAGCACCCCGATGTCCTGCTGCTTCATGGCAAACAGGATGAGATCGTCCCCATCGAAGCCATTGACGCGATCTGGAACAAACTCAACAAAGACCGCCGCGAACGCTTGGTTTTTGACGACGGTCACACCATCCCAGCAAACGCAATTCCCGTGATCAGCAAGGCCTTGGAGCGCATGCTGAACAGCTCAGGACCACGCCAAGTCTGAAAATTCAGACAAAGGCGTATTCGTACTCCTCCATTTCCTCCCAGTCATCGGAAGCAAGATCGAGGCCTTCAAAAAGCTTGTCCTCGCCAATCGAGTCAACGATCGTCCGCAATGACGGAAACAAGAAATGATTTTCCTCGGCGTACTGAGCACTAAACAGACCCTTTTCACCCCAGAAAAAGCGATCGGTGGTGTGCTCATTCCG
>CAZJLQ010000199.1:0-3626 GCA_964546675.1 uncultured Synechococcus sp. | reverse complement strand
CTCTGGGGCTTACATCACCAGCTCACTTGCCAAAACAGAGGCAGTCCAGAGCGGGTTTGATGAAGCCCTCTTGCTGAACAGTCGGGGAAAGATCAGCGAAGCCAGCGGCATGAATCTGTTCATCGTCCGGGATGGACAGCTGATTACCCCGGGTGTTGATCAAGACATTCTCGAAGGAATCACCCGTGCCAGCGTGATTGAGCTGGCCAAAGGGATGGATATTCCAGTGGTGGAACGACCCGTGGACAAAACTGAGCTCTTCATCGCCGATGAGGTGTTTCTCACGGGCACGGCCGCCAAGATCACCCCGATTCGGCAGATCGAATCAACGGTGCTGAACAGCACTCGCCCCATGATGAAAGCCTTGAAGGAGCGGTTGGTGGCCATCACAGAGGGTCGGGATTCGGCCTATGAACACTGGGTGACGCGCGTCCCACTGCACTGAAGTTCAGCCTGAGCTTTTCTTAGGATTGGAGAACAGATCAAGAGCAGGGAAATCATGGCGGTGACGCAGTCGACGGCACAGGTCACCGCCTCTCGCTTTCTCGACTACCTCCATAGTCCGAAGCGACCCGTCCTCGTGTTTGACGGTGCCACGGGGACCAGCCTTCAAGGCCTGGACTTGACCGCTGATGATTTTGGCGGGGCAGATCTCGAGGGATGCAACGAGAACCTTGCTGTTACCAAGCCCGACGCCGTCCAGGCGGTGCACAGGCAGTTCCTGGAAGTGGGCTGTGATGTGATCGAAACCGACACTTTCGGTGCTGCATCGATTGTGCTGGCGGAATACGGGCTCGAGGCCAATGCCTTCGAACTCAATCGACGGGCGGCGGAACTGGCTCGTGAAATGGCAGATGAATACAGCACCCCCGATAAACCACGATTTGTGGCCGGTTCCATGGGTCCCACCACAAAACTCCCCACCCTGGGACACATCGATTTCGACACGATGCGCGCTTCCTTCCGCGAACAGGCGGAGGGATTGCTGGCAGGAGACGTCGATCTCTTTATCGTCGAAACTTGTCAAGACGTTCTGCAGATCAAGGCAGCGCTGCAGGGGATCGAAGAAGCTTTTGCGGTGGCCGGAGAACGCCGGCCCTTGATGGTGTCGGTGACGATGGAAACCACAGGCACCATGCTTGTCGGCACCGACATCGCAGCCGTGGTGTCGATCCTCGAACCGTTTCCGATCGACATCCTCGGCCTGAACTGCGCGACCGGCCCGGAGCAGATGAAGGAGCACATCCGCTATCTCTCCGAGCATTCACCGTTCACGGTGAGCTGCATTCCTAACGCCGGCCTGCCTGAGAACGTCGGTGGTGTGGCTCATTACCGGCTCACACCGATTGAACTGAAGATGCAGCTGATGCACTTTGTGGAAGATCTCGGTGTGCAGGTGATCGGTGGTTGCTGCGGCACAACGCCGGCACACATCGGAGCCCTGGCGGAGCTTGCCTCCGAACTCACCCCGGCAGAACGATCGGCCAGACGCCTGGCCGAGGCCGAAACAGTGCGGCCTTCATTGAACTATGAACCCGCCGCCGCCTCCATTTACGGCGTAACTCCATACCAGCAGGACAATTCGTTCCTGATCATCGGTGAACGACTCAACGCCAGTGGGAGTCGGAAGGTGCGCGAATTGCTTGCCGAGGAGGACTGGGACGGCCTGGTCTCCGTCGCCCGTGGTCAGGTGAAGGAGAACGCCCACGTGCTCGATGTGAATGTCGACTACGTGGGGCGTGACGGTGAGCAGGACATGCACAACCTTGTGAGTCGTTTGGTCACGAACGTCAACCTGCCGCTCATGCTTGATTCCACGGAGTGGCAGAAGATGGAAGCGGGCCTCAAGGTGGCCGGTGGTAAGTGCATCCTCAATTCGACCAACTATGAGGACGGCGACGAGCGTTTCTTCAAGGTTCTGGAACTGGCGCGCCGCTATGGCGCAGGCGTGGTGGTGGGCACCATTGATGAAGATGGCATGGCCCGCACAGCGGAGAAAAAGTTCGCGATCGCTCAGCGGGCCTACCGCGATGCCCTGGAGTTCGGCATCCCGGCCCGTGAAATCTTCTACGACCCACTCGCTTTGCCCATCTCCACCGGCATTGAGGAGGATCGCCTCAACGGCAAGGCGACCGTTGATGCCATCCGGATGATTCGCGACAACCTCCCCGGTGTCCATGTGGTCCTGGGGGTGAGCAATGTGAGCTTCGGGCTTTCACCCGCAGCGCGGATCACCCTGAACTCGGTCTTCCTCCATGACTGTTGCGAGGCCGGTATGGATGCAGCGATTGTCAGTCCTGCCAAGATCCTGCCGCTGATCAAAATCAGTGAGGATCACCAGAAGGTGTGTCGTGACCTGATCAATGACAACCGTGGTTTTGATGAAGGGATCTGCACCTACGACCCGCTCACAGAACTGACCAAGCTGTTTGAGGGGGTCAGCACCAAAGAGGCCCGTGCATCAGGTCCTTCCCTGGCTGATCTGCCGATTGAAGAGCGCCTCAAGCAGCACATCATCGACGGTGAACGCATCGGCCTTGAACCGGCGCTCGATGAAGGTCTCCAAAGCCATCAACCGCTGGAGATCGTCAACACCTTCCTGCTCGATGGCATGAAGGTGGTGGGTGAGCTGTTCGGTAGCGGTCAGATGCAGCTGCCGTTCGTGCTGCAGAGCGCAGAGACGATGAAATCAGCGGTGGCCTATCTGGAACCGCACATGGAGAAGTTGGAGGGGGAAAGCAGCAGCAAGGGCAAGTTCTTAATCGCCACCGTGAAAGGCGATGTCCATGACATCGGCAAGAACTTGGTCGACATCATCCTCACCAACAACGGATACGAGGTCGTCAATCTCGGCATCAAACAGAGTTGTGACGCGATCATTGAGGCGCAGCATGAGCATCAGGCGGATTGCATCGCCATGAGTGGTCTGCTCGTCAAATCCACGGCTTTCATGAAGGACAACCTTGGAGCCTTCAACGAAGCCGGGATCGATGTGCCGGTGATTCTTGGCGGTGCCGCCCTGACCCCCCGCTTTGTTCAGAAGGATTGTCGAGCCGCGTACAACGGCAAAGTGGTCTACGGCCGGGATGCCTTCGCGGATCTTCGCTTCATGGATGCCCTGATGGAGGCCAAGAATCAGGACGGCTGGAGCAACAAGGCTGGTTTTCTGAACGGTGCACCTGCCGGTGTCGGGCTCGATGACGATCATGAGCCAACCTCTCCTGACAACGATGCCAAGGGAGACGTTGCCGCCGCAGCACCGCCAACGGTGCCCGCTGTTGTGAGCACAGAACGCTCTGAAGCCGTGCCGGCTGAGCCGTCTGTTGTCCCTCCCTTCCTTGGAGAAGCTCTGTTGGACGAGAAAGAGATTGCCCTCGATCAGGTGTTCCCCTACCTCGATCGCAATGCTCTGTTCGCCGGCCAGTGGCAGATCCGCAAGACACAGCAGCAATCCCGTGACGACTACGAGGCCCTGCTGGCTGAGAAGGCGGAACCCGTCCTCCAGCAATGGATTGACCGGTGTCTCTCGGAGCGTTTACTCACCCCGAGGGTTGCCTATGGCTACTTCCCCGTCGGCCGCGATGGGAACAGCCTGCGTGTGTTCGCGCCTGAGGGCTCTAAGGAAC
>CAZJLQ010000198.1:0-3633 GCA_964546675.1 uncultured Synechococcus sp. | reverse complement strand
GTGGTGCTCAATCGTTGTGGAGTCCTGCGTGGTTGCTCAAACTGATGGGGATTATGTTTGAAACTACCGATGGCTAGTTTGCAAATAAGAAGATTCTGATTCCTTGAAATCGAGAGGCTTCGGTTTTGTCATCCTGGTATGGATGGAGTCATGGCTGGCCTCAGCTGTAAATCCTGCGGTATTCAGCAGGGGTGTATTTCATGCCTGTGATTCGTTCGCTGCAGGTTGTGGTTGTTGCAGGGAGATCAGATCTGCAATCTGGGATTTGAGACTCTTGATAGGCGTGAAGGCACAACATGCTGACTGGAAGTGCTGTTGATGCCAGCACGGAGAGAATGGCAAGACTTTTGATCGGCATGACTGGGAGGTGTTTGCTCTGTGCAAAGCCTCGTTCCAGCAGGTTTTTATGCGTTTGATCCATGTCATGGCACGCTGTGATTCTCCGCACAGTGCATGCTCAGACGCGCTTTGAACGACAGGGCCAGAGCGTGATGTTGCTCCTGGTCCTCGTACCGGAATTAGGTCTGGCTGAGGCAGTAACGCTCACCAGGTTGTGAGTCGATCCAACGAGTGCCCTCTGGTAGCCGTTGGCCCGAGTCCTCGATTGTTCCCTGCATTTGCAGGATGCCACTTAAGGCCCCTTTGAAACGGACATCTCCACCCGAGGTGCTGGCCAACACATTGCGGGGTTGGAAACGTTCCACCAGTTGCGGAAGGACGCTTTTCCCTTTGACGAAGGAGCCAAAGACGGGCAAGCCAAGATCCACCATCGGAGTGATCACAGCATCCAGTTGCTGTTTGGGGATGGTGGGATCGAGAAATCCATGGGGTTCCAGGTAGAGCGTTCCGCTGCTGTGCTCGAGCAGATATCCGTTCTCAACCGCCGGCACTGGAGCTCCTGCGGTGGCCTGAATGCGCAAGCCTTGCTGGTTCACGCTTTCACCCGGTTTCAGGCTGGTGACGGATTCAAATCCCAGATCACGAACAACCCGGCCCGCCGCCTTGGATCCCACCACCGGAAGGGTCTTGGACAAGAGCTTCAGCGTGTCCGGGTGAGCGTGATCGGCCAGGCCCTGGGTGAGCAGAAGCAGGTCGAGTTGTTCCGGAACAGGTTGTGGAGCTCCCAACGTTCCCTCCAGCAACCACGGGCCTGGGGGGAAGCTGAGCGATCCTTCAAGCCATGGGTCCACCAACACTCTCAAGCCTGAGAAGTCGAGCAACCAGCCATTGGCGCCCAGATAAGTGGCCGCGAGAGTCATGAGAGGGATTCTTGGCGCTGCCGGCAGCTGTCGCAGAGCCCAAAGAACTCGAGCGTGTGGAACAGGAGGTTGAAGTCGCCGCAGGCCTCAGCCGGGATCGTCACATCGTGAATTGGGCATTGTTTCAGCGGTCGCGTCTGACCACAATCCACACAGGTGATGTGATGGCGATCCCTCTCCACGGGTGCGTAGAGGGCTTCTCCACTGGGGAGATGGCGGCAGCGGACCAATCCGCGTTGTTGCATGCGGCGCAAGTTCCGGTACACCGTGGCCAGCCCCATTTCGGTCGGTCCTCCCTCAAGGCTTCGATGCAACTGTTGACCGCTCATTTCATCGCTCTGGCTCTGCAGAACTTTCAGAAGGTGTTCTTGACGGCTGTTCATCGATGGAGAGGCCAGGGGCATGGCGTCAGAACGTCACCAACCAGCGACCGGCGCAGGCCAGCCCAACCATCATGCTGCCCAGCAGCCATGTTTTGCGGTTTGGTTCCAGCATTCGACGCCCCAGGATGATCGCTCCAACTGCACCGATCAGCACCGTTGTCGTTTGGCAGAAGCCGATCACGTGCGGATCCGCACTCCAGTGCGGCCATCCATCTGGCAGCACCATTCCTGCTTCGCTCATGCCCAGAGGTAGGTGACGCGCCAGAAGCACAGCCCAAAGCAGCGGCAAGCCTGCATAAAGCCAACGTCTGTTCAGCCACAACCCACCTGCGATGGGGAGAGCCAAGGCCAGGAACGCAAAACTGAGGCGTGGCAGCAGCGGTCCGTCATGCATCGAGACCGGCGCCAGTGGGAGCCAACCGAGAAGCCTGTCCCAGTGGTGAAGAGTGATGCCGCCTGCCAGCACGAGAATGAGTCCTCGCTCCCCGGCGGGCGGATGCATCTGCCGTTGCAGATCAGCGGCCGGGGGGCGGAGACGCAACTGCACGGAACGGTTGGGGCAGGCCTGGGTGCAGGTCATGCAGAGCATGCAGTTGCGGTTGTCGCTGAGGTGAGCCGGATGGCTTCCGAGCGGGCAACCGGCCGTCGTCAGGCCCTCTCCCTCGGCGGGCCCACCCTTGAAACAGGCGTAACTGTTGCAGCTGCCGCTGCAGGTGCCCACCTCAGCGCGCAACTCCACGATGGCGAGTTTGGCGAAGAGGCCGTTCATCCCTCCAACGGGGCAGAGGTACCTGCACCAAAAGCGCTTTTCAAACAGCAGTGAGCTGATCACAGCACCAGCGGTGATCACGAGCAGCAGACAGCTGCTCAACCAGGCTGTGTTCTCCAGATTCCACACTTCTTCCCAAATCAGGATTGCTGCAAACCCACTGGCCATCAGCGGTGCTGCCCAGCGATCGCTGTCGCCGTGGGGCCATGGCCGGGGTAGCCACGGCATCAGGTTCTGGGCGATCTGTCCCCAGACCATGAACGGACAGATCGCGCACCACAGGCGACTCACCAGTGGCAGGCTCAGAAGGATCAACGGCCACCACCAGGCCCAGAACAGCTTGAGGATGCTGTTTTGGGCCAAGGTTTGCGGGCCAAGCCAAAGGGCGAGATTGACGACGACGAACAGCCAGCTGACAAGGCCGAACAGGAGGCCGTTCCAGAGACGTGGTGATCGCATCTGATAGCGCAAGGCTGGCCGCCAGCGCCAAAGATCAAACCGGTGGCGAGTGGTCTTGTTGTCGAGCCAGAAAACCTCCTCAGGTAACACTTCAGGCAGGGAGGTCTGCTGCCGCTGGCGAACCTGTCGCAGGGCCCGTTCCACCAAATCGTCCAGTTCGCGCAGATTGTTCGCGAAGTCGTGGTTTTGCAGGCGGCGCACCACGGATTCCGGTAATTGCGGCGGCCGCGTCCAACCCAGGCTGGCACTCTTGAGCAGCAGCAGGTAACGCAACCAAGCGCCCAGATCCGAACGGCGCACCCGCAGCGGTGGTACGCGGATCTGCAGCGTGAACCCATCCAAATCCGGTTGGGTGGTTTCACTCAGCAACAGCATGCGTCCGCTGAACCCGGGGGATTCACCCCTTGCCATCGCGATCAATTCGGCGCGCAGGGAGCCCGTGATCCGATCGATTCCCTTGATCAGGACTGTGTTCTCACCAAGCGAGTTGAGGAGCCGATCCGCGTTGCGATTTTTGAGATCTTCGGCGTCGAAGCTGATCAGCAGCTTTCGCTTGTGTTTGGAGCCGTAATGAATCAGGGCGGCGAGGTTGTCTTTTTCCAGACCCGGTTCGCCGCTGATCAGCACGGGACGGCGTTCTGGATCCACGGCTGCCGCATGAATCTCCTGCCGTAATCGCATGGCATAACGGCTGTCACCCACCACGCCTCGCCGGACTCGACCCACCACATAGGGAGCCAAACGCACCAGCTGGGCTTCGCGA
>CAZJLQ010000197.1:0-3636 GCA_964546675.1 uncultured Synechococcus sp. | reverse complement strand
TGCGCAGCGCTTCGCGGAAGCTTGGAGCGCCGTGGGGCACCAGCATGAATTCCTGGAAATCCAGGCTGTTGGCGGCATGGGCGCCCCCATTGATCACATTCATCAGCGGCACCGGCAGCAGGTTGGCCATCGGACCCCCCAGATAGCGGTAGAGAGGGATGCCGAGCCCATTGGCAGCTGCGCGAGCGGTGGCCATGCTGACCGCGAGGATGGCATTGGCTCCAAGGCTGGATTTGTTGTCGCTGCCGTCCAGTTCCAGCATCGCGGTATCCACGGCTGCCTGGTCGAGAGCCGACAGACCGCAGAGTGCCGGCGCAATCCGTTCTTCGATATGGGTCACGGCCTGGCTCACGCCCTTGCCCATGTAACGAGCTCCTCCGTCCCGCAGTTCATGGGCTTCATGGGCACCGGTGCTGGCACCGCTCGGCACGATCGCCCGTCCCATGGCGCCTCCCTCCAGCATCACCTCGGCTTCCACCGTCGGGTTGCCGCGGGAGTCCAACACCTCACGGGCCACGATGGTGTCGATGACGAGGTCGAGGGAATCGATCACGTTGGGACAGGTTGTCTAACCCGGGGATCTTATGGGTCGCCCCTTGCTCTCGTGTTGTGACCAACGGCACGTCGCCAGAATGAGCCCAGGTTCAGCTGCCTTGGAGACCCGCTGATGAGACTGCTGCACACCATGCTCCGGGTCGGAGATCTGGAACGATCGCTGGCCTTCTACACGGAGATGCTCGGCATGCAGCTTCTGCGCCGCAAGGACTATCCCGGCGGACGTTTCACCCTGGCCTTTGTCGGATATGGCTCTGAACAGGATCAAGCCGTCCTGGAACTCACCCACAACTGGGACACCGAGGCCTACACCTTGGGCGATGCTTATGGACACATCGCCCTGGGTGTGGACGACATCTATGCCACCTGTTCGGTCATCTCGGACAAAGGCGGTCGTGTCGTACGGGAGCCCGGGCCGATGAAGCACGGCGCGACGGTGATCGCCTTTGTGGAGGATCCTGATGGGTACAAAGTCGAGCTGATTCAGATGTCCTCCCGCGCGAAGGTCTGATCCCGATGTCGTCTTCGACGCGCGGTTCGGTTCCGCCAAGGGGCAGCCTCACCCACGAACCGGATCGTTTCAGTGATGAGGCCTGGGATTTGCTTCTGGCCAGCCAGGATGTGGCGCGTCGCTGGCGGCATGGCCAGCTGGATGTGGAGCACTTGATTCAAGTGCTGTTCAGTGAGCCTGCCTACCGCCGCTGGATCGGTGCTCTGCCACTGCCGGCCGATGCCCTTCTGGATCGCTTGGAGGATGTGCTGGCCGATCAACCGATGGGGCGTGGCGATGAGCTCTTCATCGGTGAGGATCTCGAGGAATTGCTGGAGTCGGCGGAACGAGCCCAGCAGCGCTGGGGTTCGCGCCTGATTGATCTTCCCCATCTCCTGATCGCCCTCGGCCGCGATCAGCGGGTCGGTGCGGACCTTTTTGAAACCTTCGGTCTTCCGGCGGATCGGTTGGAGGCTGAGCTGCAGCGGCCGACGCCCCGTTCGTCGCCGGTTCCTGAACCGAGGGCCACGCCCTACCCCACGCCATCCACTCCATCACTGTCGCCTCCTTCACCATCTCTCCCACCGCCCTCAGCACCATCCCGCTCATCACCACCCCGCTCGAAGCCAGACCCCGTTGAACCGCTCGGCACGGTCGAGCCGGCTCCGCAGCTGGAGGTCCCTGATCAGGCGCCGACGGCGCTCGACACCTATGGCCGGGATCTCACCGAAGCCGCTGAAGCCGGCGCCCTGGATCCGGTGATCGGCCGCGACAGCGAGATCCGCAACCTGATCAAGGTGCTCTCCCGTCGCAGCAAGAACAACCCGGTGTTGATCGGTGCACCTGGTGTGGGCAAAACCGCCATCGCCGAATTGCTGGCCCAGCGGATCGTGGCAGGCGAAGTTCCCGAGTCGTTGCAGGGCCTCAGGCTGATCGCTCTCGACATCGGTGCCTTGATTGCCGGGGCGAAGTTTCGAGGTCAGTTCGAAGAACGCCTCCGCTCCGTGTTGGAGGAGGTCAGCGGTTCCGATTCAGGTGTTGTTTTGTTCATCGATGAGCTGCACACCGTGGTGGGCAGTGACCGGAGCAGTACCGATGCGGGCAGCCTGTTGAAGCCAGCTTTGGCTCGAGGCGATCTCCGCTGCATTGGTGCGACCACGCCGGAGGACTATCGCCTCACCGTTGAGAAGGATCCGGCGCTCAACCGTCGCTTTCAACAGGTGCTGATCCGGGAACCGGATCTGGATCTCAGCCTTGAGATTCTTCGGGGTTTGAAGGAGCGATACGAATTGCACCATGGCGTCTCGATCACCGATGAGGCGCTGCAAACGGCGAATCGTCTGGCGGATCGCTACATCAGCGATCGCTGCTTGCCGGACAAGGCCATTGATCTGATCGACGAAGCTGCGGCCCAGTTGAAGATGGAGGTGACCTCCAAACCTCAGGTGGTGGAGGAGGCGGAGGCCGATCTGCGTCGGGTCGAACTGGCCTTGCTGGCTGCGGAGCAGTCGCCGGAGTCGGAACGGATTCAGCTGCAGCGCAACAGACTGGAGGTGTCCAGCCGCCTGGATGATCTACGGCGGCGTTGGCAGGAGGAACGGGCCCAGCTCGATGAACTCGGCCAGTTGCTGCAGCAGGATGAAGACCTGCGGCATGCCATTGCTGAGGCTGAGCGGCTTGGCGATCTGGAGGAGGCGGCTCGGTTGCAATACGACCAGCTCCACACCGTTCAGCAGCGCCGGGAGGAACTGGAGGCTGGTCAGGCAGAGGCCCAGGCTGCTGGCCAGGCGCTGTTGCGTGAACAGGTGGAAGCGGGGGATATCGCCGATCTTGTCGCCCGCTGGACCGGTATCCCCGTGCAGCGGTTGCTGGCGGGGGAGCGCCGCAAGCTGCTGGCGTTGGAAGATCACCTCGGTGAACGGGTGATCGGCCAGGCCGAAGCGGTCACCGCCGTGGCCGCGGCGATCCGGCGTGCCCGGGCCGGGATGAAGGATCCCCGTCGCCCGGTGGGCTCGTTTCTGTTCCTCGGTCCAACAGGGGTCGGCAAGACCGAGCTGGCCAAGGCGCTGGCCTCTTCCCTCTTCGATGAGGAGGAAGCCTTGGTGCGGCTTGACATGAGCGAATTCATGGAGCGCAACGCGGTGGCACGTCTGATCGGTGCTCCCCCCGGTTACGTCGGGTATGAGGAGGGCGGGCAGCTCACCGAAGCGGTGCGGCGCCGGCCCTATGCAGTGCTGTTGCTGGATGAGGTGGAGAAGGCCCATCCCGATGTGTTCAATCTGCTGCTGCAGGTGCTCGATGACGGACGGCTGACCGATTCCCAGGGACGCACCGTCGATTTCCGGCACACCGTGGTGGTGATGACCAGCAACCTCGCCAGCCCCGCCATCCTCGAACATGCCCGTTCGGGCACCAGCGATGAAAGCCAGCTTCAGCAGCTGGTGGATGAGGCTCTGGCCAGCCAGTTCCGACCGGAGTTCCTCAATCGCATCGATGAGGTGATTCGTTTCCGGCCTCTGCAGGTGGAGGACCTGGTGCGGATTGTGCGCCTGCAACTGGCTGATCTCGCGGCCCTTTTGGCGGAGCAGGGC
>CAZJLQ010000196.1:0-3638 GCA_964546675.1 uncultured Synechococcus sp. | reverse complement strand
GCGGCGAACGCCCGATTGCGTCGGCTCATGCAGCAAGAGGCGCAAACCAACGGTTGGACGGTCTCGATTGCGCCTTTGGAGTACTGCACTGACAATGCAGCAATGATCGGTGTTGCCGCACTGCAGAAGCTGTCTTGTGGCCACCGGATCAGCTCTCTGGAGATTGGTGTGTCACCTCGTTGGCCCCTGGAACGTTCCAATGCCCTGTACGAAACAGCACCTCCGTTCTGAAATGATCTGCTTAGGGTGGCCGAGCTCTGCAGCAGCTTTTGAGCGATGGAGAATCAGTCTCAACCACTTACGAACGTCCAGGCTGAACCAGTGGCAGCAGACGAGCTGAATTCCTGGCGACGTGGGTTCACTCCACAAGCAGAGATCTGGAATGGGCGCCTGGCCATGATCGGATTGTCATTCGGCCTTGGGGTTCTGCTTCTGGTACGCGTGTTCTCAGGAGGTTGATCCTTTGCGTTCGATGATCAGCTTCGCCCCCTCAGCGCTTGGGCCAGCTCGTTCGGTTTCAGACTGACAGAGACGGCAGTTTCAGGTTCAATCCGTCCGGCTTGGACAAGCGCAAGGAGTGACTGATTGGTCGTCACCATCCCATCGAAGCCACTGCGCTCCATGATTTCCTCCACTTCATCCAAAGCTCCCCGCTGGATGTAGTCCTTGCAGGCATCAGTGTTCACCAGGATGTCGTGGAAAGCAGCACGCTTTCCGTCTGTGGTGCGAATCAGTCCTTGGGCGATCACTCCGAGAAGCGACTCTGATAAGGATCGGCGCACACTGTCCTGTTCGTCTGGGGGAAACATTCCCAGCACACGTTCGACAGTTTTGACGGCTGAGTTTGTGTGGAGGGTCCCGAAGACCAGATGGCCTGTCTGGGCTGCTTCAAGTGCTGTTGCAAGCGTTTCCTGGTCGCGGATCTCTCCCACGAGAATCACATCGGGGTCCTCTCGGAGGGCGGCCCGCAGTGCATTGTGGAACTTCAGTGTGTGCAAGCCCACTTCCCGATGCCGAATCAGGGATTTCCGGCTCTCGTGCACAAACTCGACAGGATCCTCGATTGTGAGGATGTGCCTGGTTTCGTTGCGGTTGATCCAATCGATCATCGCCGCAAGGGTGGTGCTCTTTCCTGAACCCGTTGGTCCTGTCACCAGGATCAATCCTTTGGGGCGGGCCGCAAGCTCCCTGAGAACTGATGGCAGCTTCAGCTGCTCCATCGTGAGGATGGTCTGGGGAATGAGCCGCAGAACCATCGCCGGTCCCCGCAGGGAGTCGAGCAGGTTGATCCTGATCCGCACAAAGGGGAAGGCGTGGGATCCATCGAATTCCTTTTCTCGAAAAAAGGCGTCAATCTGCTGCGGCGACAGTATTTCCGAGAGCCAGCGCTGGAACACGCTGAGGTCGGTGATTGGCCACTCTGTGAGCTGCATTTCGCCTCTGGCCCGGTAGCGGGGGCTTTCCCCAACGCCCAGGTGCACATCGGAGTGACCTTCCTCGTGGGCGATCTGAACAATCCGTTCAAGGCTGGGGCTTCCGTCGCCCGCTGCTTGGATGGGTCGGCCCGGCGTTGCGGCGGGGGTTGGGACCGTTGCGGCAGGGGGCCGCGGCGGGAAGCCTGGTGGGAAGACCGGTTGAGCCACGACAACAGCAGACCATTGCATTCAGGATGCCGAAAATCGCTCGTAAGATCCCGTTACCACAGCGATTGTCATGGCCGCACAGCCTCGCGTCACGATCGTTCTGGGCACCAGACCGGAGGCGATCAAGCTGGCTCCGGTGATTCGCGTGTTTCAGGGGTTCTCTGGCTTGAACACCAGGGTTGTCCTGACTGGGCAGCATCGCGAGATGGTGACTCAGGTCATGGATCTTTTCGGTCTCAGGGCCGATCTGGATCTGAATCTCATGGCGCCACGTCAGACACTGACGCACGTCACCTGCGCAGCTCTGCAGGGCTTGCGTGACGATTTTCAGGCCTATCCACCTCAGCTCGTGCTGGTGCAGGGCGACACCACGACGGCATTTGCCGCAGGTCTCGCCGCGTTCTACGAGCAGATTCCCGTTGGCCATGTGGAGGCGGGTCTGCGAACGGACAACCTGCTGGATCCCTTCCCAGAAGAGGCCAACCGGCGTCTTTTGTCTCAGATCGCCACGCTGCATTTCGCACCCACCACCAAAGCCGAGAGCAACCTGAAGGCTTCAGGGGTTGTGGGGGAGATCGCTGTCACCGGAAACACGGTGATCGATGCGCTTCTGTTGATGGCTGAATCTGCTCCAGCACTGTCGTTTGAAGACCTCGATTGGGAGAAGCAACGGGTCATCCTGGCCACCGTGCATCGCCGTGAGAACTGGGGAGATCGCCTTAAAGACATTGCAACAGGAATCCTCAAAGTGTTGGAACGGCACTCCGATGCAGCGCTCCTTCTTCCTCTGCATCGCAATCCCACAGTTCGCGAACCGCTTCAGGATTTGCTCGGCTCTCATCCGCGGGTGGTGCTGACCGAACCTTTGGATTACGACCGCCTGGTGGCGGCGATGAAAGGCTGCACGTTGCTGTTGACCGATTCCGGAGGCCTGCAGGAAGAGGCACCTGCACTGGGCAAGCCCGTTCTGGTTCTGCGCCGCACGACGGAACGCCCGGAAGCCGTTGAGGCCGGGACTGCAAGGCTTGTGGGCACGGATCCCGACAGCATTCTGAAGGAGGCTTCGCGATTGCTTGAGGATGCAGAGGCTTACGGAGCGATGTCCCGTGCGGTCAATCCCTTCGGCGACGGCCAGGCAAGTCAGCGGATTCTCGAGTTGTGCTGCAAGCGCCTCGGTCTCTGATGTCAGTTTCAGTTCAGGGCGTCAGTACCGCTGGTGGTTGCGCCGTTCGCTGGATTCGGGTCGGGGCACGCTCCTGTTCATCGGTCTGAATCCCTCCGTGGCGGATGACCGTCGTGATGATCCGACCCTGCGCCGGCTGTGTGGATTTGCCCGTTCCTGGGGGTACGCCGAGCTTCTGGTCCTGAATCTGTTTGCCCGTGTTGCTACGAAGCCCACCCTTCTCAAACGATTGGTGGATCCCATCGGCGCTGCCAATGATCAGGTCTTGCTCGATTGGGGCAAGCGTTGGTCAATGGATTCCACAGTGGATCTTTGGTGCGGTTGGGGCAGTCGAGGGGGCTGTCTCGATCGCGATCGGCGTGTTGCCGCGTTGTTACAGCCTTGCTGGGTCCATCGGCACAACGTTTTTCCGGCTGCCAGGGGACCACTGACGATTGGGCTGACCCGCAACGGCAAGCCAAGGCACCCTCTCTATGCCTGTCGAGATCTGCAACTGAAGGCGTTTCTTTGGGCAGCAAACGGATCAATCCGCCATCCTGAGTGAACGCCTTGGCCTGTCGCTTTCGCCGATGCCTCGCACACCACGCCGCTACGCGGTGCATCTTCATCTCATCGGCGGCCAGACCGAAAGGGTTCATTTCCCAAAACTCGAGATGTTCCAGGAGTGGTATCAAGGCATCGTCAATGCCGAGGGCCAGGGGGGGTTTGTGAACGTCCCGATCAGTGATCTGGATGGCGAATACCTCGTCGTGCGCCCGGAGGCAGTGGTCGCTGTGCGAGTGGAACCTCAGTTCTCCTCTGTCGATGACGCC
>CAZJLQ010000195.1:0-3668 GCA_964546675.1 uncultured Synechococcus sp. | reverse complement strand
GTTCAGGCTCTGGGGGAAGCGGAAACTGCGGCTCCAGGTGCCGCTGCGGAATTCGCTGAGGAGCGGGGCTTGGTTGCTTTCGCTGTTGCTTGCTGGGCGCTCGGCAGAGATCGCCAGATTGCGATCGGTCGCTTTCACGTCGATGGACTGCCGGTCGACGCCGGGTAATTCGAGCCGGACGGTGTAATTCTCCTCAGTCTCGACAATTTCGGCGTGGGGAACGCGCTCAGCAGTGGCAAGTTGTTGTTCGAGGCGCTCGAATAAATCAAAGGGTGATTGACGCAGAGTCAGCATGATTGTTGATCCGTAGGGTGAACATCTGCGGACTGGTTTGATCGCCCGCCGTCACAATCTGCGCCCTGTGAATTGGATTTAGAAGGGTGAGAACCGTCCGTTGTTGATCGGTCTCCACCCCAGAGTTCGGTCGGCACGACTGATCGGTTGTTGAAACCGAATCATGCTTCGCTTGTGAAGGTCAAGGCGTTTGTTGCTTGGAATGTTGTTAAGTCTGTGTTCAGGAGTTCTGTGTTCAGTCCTTGTGTTGAGCTGATCATTAAGCTTGGTCCATCTTGTTTGATCTTGAGGTCGCGTCCGTAGGCTTCGCTGTTGACGACGATCGATTCGCCAATCTGATAATCAAGGATTTGATCATGCCCTCTACTCAGGGTGAAGCTGTCTTGTCCTTTGCCTCCTTCGATCTCATCATCTCCATCTCCTGCATTGATGATGTCATCGCCATCCCCTGCTTTGATGCGATCATTCTCGGAGCTTCCATGCAGAACATTCGCTGAGTCGCTTCCGATGATTGTGTTGTGTTGGATGTTTTTCTTGAGTTGGATGTTTTTTTGAGTGGGATGTTTTTCTTGAGTTTCAGGCTCCATAATTGCTGGCCTCCCAACAGGTAGAGGTCGTTGGGGCTGGCGAACGTTAGATTGCTGATTCCTCTATCGATGGGAATGGTTCTTTTGCGGGAACCGTGTTGACTGAATATTTCTATCCCGGCTGCTGTGCCTGTCCAGATGTTGCCTGATTGATCGATTTTGATTCCGTCTGGAATTCCCTTGGCGGCGATGTTCAGAGCTGCACGCTGGGACAGAATGGGGTTCTTTTGATTGGCGTTGAGTTTGTATTGATAGATCGTGCGTGGTGCTCCGGGATTGATGCTTCCATCTCCTGAGACATAGCCTGTATCAGTAATCAGCACTCGATTTCGCTTCACGTCCAGTGCGATTCCATTGGGTTTGCTGAACCCGTCTGCGACCATTCGTAGATTGTTCCCGTCGAGGTTAATGCTCCAAACCCAATTTCCTAGTTGCGGGGGTGGACGAAATTTTTGCTCGTATCCATAGGAAGGATCTGTGAAGAACAAAAGATCATTTTCTGTGATGATGATGTCATTGGGGCTGTTGAATGCTTGACCGTTGGCTTTGTTAATTAAGGTGCGGGTTTCGTTTTTTTGATGGTTGAAAATGGCAATGCCCGCGGGTCGCGACAAATTGCCTTGCATGGTGAAGGCGATTTCGTTGGAGTTCACCTCAACGGCCCCGTTGGCCATGGGGATCTCGTTTCTTAGGCCGAGGTCCGTTGTGATGCCAGTGATTGGATCGTATTGAGAAATGACAACATATTGCGTACCATTCTTGCCATTAAGCCGATTCGATGTGAAAAATAATTTGTTCGACTTTGTGTTAAATACAGGCCCTTCATGGGCTAGGGGCTGATTGTATTCTGCAATGATTTTAAGCTTCCAATGTTTCATTACTCCTGGCTGAGGATTTATTTGCTTGGTTGTAAGTATATGAAATTAAATGCTGCTGAGGCAGTGTCGATCAATGGCAATCTCCTTTCAGATCCACCACCAGTCGCTGAAGCTCGCGGCTTGACCCAGCACCTGTTCGTGGTTGTCGCTGATCGACCAAACTCGAGCGTTGTTGATCATGAATCGCCTCTCCCTGCGGCTGATGCGGATGCCGCTGTATCCGCTGATCGCCTTGATCGCGAGCGCTTGAGTGAGGGCAGACTCGCGATCACTGCGTTCTGATGCAGGCGCAGTGAGTCTGGACGGCAGGCCGATCAGCTCGTTCCAGGTCGTTTGCCAGAGCAGCAGTGCACTGGCGTTGGCGTAGCTCAGTTGCGGATCAGCTTCGATCCCATGGGCCAGCACGGGGAATCCACAGGCGAACAGCTCCTGGCATTGCACCCGTTCTGAGGCCCCATGTCGTCTGAGTGCGAGCAGAGGACGACCAAAGGCCCGCTCGTGGGACTGCAGGATCAGCCTGCTCAGTCCTTGCTTCTCCTCACTCAGCCAGGGGGCTTCGGACATCTCGACCATGGCCCTTTAACTTCAGTGGCCCGCTGCCATGGCCTGGAGCATGGCGCGCTGGGCCGTCGCTTGGCCATGGCTGCGCACATTGCTCAAAAACGTCTCCCGTGCGTCTGGAAATCGCGGTTCCTCCGCTAGCGGCAGTTCTCCTGCGGCATCCAAGCCCGTGTCGCCATCCATCGCCGGGGTGATCACCACCAGATCGCCATCAAGACTGCGGTTGTATCGCCACCAAAGCGATGGTTCCTGCACCGCGGGATGCGGTGGTAAGGGTGTGGTCTCCTCCGTGCTCTTGGTTTCGCCGGAGGACTCCGTCTGCTCAGCCAGTTCCGCCAGGGCTTTGCGGCGGTATTCGGCGAGGTCTTCCAGCAGCTTGGCCCGGGTGCGCCCACGGAGCTGAAACAAGACAAAGGGATCTTCGCTGAAGCGATCCCCCATCAGGAAATACACCGCGCTGATGTGTTTGCACGGATTGGCCTTGTCCGGGCAGTTGCATTCGCTGCGCACCTCCTGAAGTTTGAAGGGGAACAGCCGCTTGCCACTGGCGGCGAAGGCGCGTTCGATGTCTGACGGCATGATCCCCGCCAGCAATTGGGCCGACCATCGTGCCTTCTGGGCCAGGGCCTCCAGCACATATCCCCAGTCTTCATCGTTGAGGACATCCAGCCACAATTTCACTTTGTAGGGGTCTTCACCGGTGCCCTGAACGCGGGCATGAACCCTGCGGCCTTCAAAGCGGATCGAAGTCACATTGCCCTCCCGGGCGTATCCCCAGGCCCGTTCCAGCCGTTTCTTGAAGCGGTAGCCGTTGATCAGCTCCATCCATTGCTCAACCCACCAGGGTTGTTGTCCCAGGCCGTCATCCCCGATGGCCGTGATCCCTTGGCCTTGGTTGTTGCTGATGGTCATGGTCAGGTGTCTTCGAGGGAGACAAGATCACGCAATTGATCACCGCCGAGGCTGCCAAGCCAGTCCTCTCCGGAACCAATCACATCTTCAGCCAGGCGGGACTTCTCCCGGATCATCCGGTCGATCTTCTCCTCCACCGAACCACCGGTGATGAACTTGTGCACCATCACTCGATTGGTCTGCCCGATCCGGTAGGCCCGATCGGTGGCCTGGTTCTCAACAGCTGGGTTCCACCAGCGGTCCACATGGAACACGTGGCTGGCTCGGGTGAGGTTGAGGCCGACACCACCGGCCTTCAGTGAAAGAAGGAAGAGCTGTGGGCCGCGAGGATCCTCCTGGAAGCGATCCACCATGGCCTGGCGCTCACTCTTCCTCGTCCCGCCATGGAGGAAGGGGACCTCCGCCTTCCAGCGCTGCTGCATCCAGGCCTGGAGAA
>CAZJLQ010000194.1:0-3670 GCA_964546675.1 uncultured Synechococcus sp. | reverse complement strand
GGCGATTGAGTTCAGCGATTTTCATCCGTTCATGCGTGATCTTCGCGAATTTGACGCCGCACGCCTTGAGGCCTGGTCTCAGGGCAGGACTGGTGTTCCTTTTGTTGACGCCTGCATGCGGGCGTTGCGTTCCCATGGTTGGATCAACTTCCGCATGCGAGCGATGTTGATGTCGTTCGCGAGTTACAACCTCTGGCTGCCTTGGCGGGACAGCGGCCTTCACTTGGCCCGTCAGTTTGTTGATTACGAACCAGGTATTCACTGGAGCCAATGCCAGATGCAGTCGGGCAGCACCTCGATCAACACAATCCGCATCTACAACCCGATCAAGCAAGGCATGGATCACGATCCCGAAGGGATTTTCATCCGGCAGTGGTGCCCCGAGTTGCGAGATGTGCCGGCGATTCATCTCCATGAGCCCTGGGCCTTAGGTGGAGGAATGCCGCCACCGATTGTTGATGTGAGTGCGTCGATGCAACAGGCAAAAGACCGGATCTGGGCGATTCGCCGCTCGGCTGGTTTTGATCGCCATGCCGATGCGATTCAGCGCAAGCATGGTTCCCGCAAGGCGGGCTTGAAGCCAACAACCGTTGGTCGCCGCCCGCCTCGTTCGAGCGCCCGATCCAAGCCCCATTCAGAACAGCTTTCACTTGAACTCTGAAATCACAACATTTCAGACAGAATTGATTTGACTCCTGGAACAGGCCTCGCCAGCGTGGGGAGACTTTCTGGTCAGCCTGTGTTGCAAGCTACCCGCGAGATCGCCGTTGATTTGCTTCGGTCTCGATGGTCCATCATGCTCGGATTTACAGCGGTGGCCCTCGCTGCCTTTTCCAACGGTGCACCGGAAGAACCTCTATGGGCAGGGATTGCCTTTTTGATTTGCGGCTTTGGCCTCATTCCCCTGGCCAAAATTCTGGCCGATCTTGTTGATCTGCTCTCAGAAAAGCTTGGTGACAGGTTGGGAGGTCTCGTGAATGTGGCCTTCGGAAATTTGGTTGAGATTGTCGTCAGCATCACTGCTTTGACGAGTGGACTTTTTCACCTTGTTGTGATCTCACTGGCGGGTTCGGTGATCACGAACAGTTTGTTAATGCTGGGTTTGAGTGTGATTGTGGCAGGTCGCAAAACCCGTGAAGTTGAGATTTCTTCGATTGGCTCATCACTGCAAGCACGTCAGTTGATGCTGGGTGTGATTTTTGTTTCGGTGCCATCAATCTTTGCTATTGCACAAAAGATTGAGCTTGTCGAAGGAGGGAAAATTCTTGATAAGTTTGGTACTTATTCAATTATCGTTTCTTTTCTTGTTCTTGCTTTTTATCTGCTTTCTTTTGTCTTCTCCCTTGGCACCCATCGAGAACTTTTTGAAGAGCCATTAGACCAGCAAGAGGTTGCTGCTGAAGAGGATCTTGAAAAGGTTGAACGCCCCATTGTTCCGATCTTAATCCTTCTCGTGGTTGTGAGTGTTTTGTTGGCTGGAATCTCTGAACCATTGGTTGATTCCCTTCAGAATCTGGTGAGCAAATCCGGCCTCAGCGATCTATTCGTGGGTCTGTTTTTACTGCCTTTGTTTGGCTCTATTTCAGAGGGAATGGTTGCTGTTCGTGCGGCCTCTGAAAAGCGCATGGGACTGGCGATGACCAGCACGCTCGACTCGGCGGCCCAGTTGCTGATGTTCGTGTTGCCACTGCTGGTGATAATCGGCTGGGCTCTTGGTTCTTATCTGCATTTGAGTTTGCCCATCGCGCCTCTGGGTTGCCTGATTGCAACCGCAGTGGTGATTTCAAAAATCGTTGAAGACCGTCAACTGGATTGGTACGAAGGCGTTGCTTTGGTGTCGCTGTATCTGGTGCTGATGATGGGTTCGCTGTTGATTACCTGAGTCAACTTCGTTTCAGCAGCAATCGCTTAATCACCCGTTGTGCGATGTCCCCATAACCCATCTCACCGGACAGGATCTGGGCGATGCGTTGTGGGGCCGTTGGCCGTTTGATTCCGAGCTGATATCCAACCCCTGGGAAGCGATAAAACACCTGGGCGATTCGTCGCCCCCAGGCCATTGATTCACCCCATTTGTCGCGCATTTCACGGCTGTAGCCCCGCAGATCCTTTTGCTCACCACTGAGCCATTGATCGAGATGAACGGCCGCAGTGCAGCCACTCATCAGCGCCGGTCGCAGCCCTTCGGCGAGAAATGGGTCGCACAGCGAGGCGGCATCCCCCACCAGAAGCACCCCATCACCGTCGAGGCGATGATGGCCATTCCAAACGCGCAGCTGTCCACGCTGGCGCATCCCTGCCTCCGGTGGAAAGCCCAGATCCGGCAGCAACTGGGCCAGCACCTCCTCAGGATCAGCGTCCTGTTTGCCGATGAAGCTGCCGACGCCCACATTCACCCCTCCCGCGAGGGGAAACGCCCAGGCGAAACCCTGTTTCACCAATCCGAATTCGAAGCGAGCACAGCCATCGGCGAGATGGCCCCGTCCTTCGAGTCGAACGGACATCGTGCTGGCGGTCTGGGGCTGCCTAGCACCCAGACCAAGCCGTTGCGGCCAGGGGGATCCGGACCCATCCGCGATCACCACCGAGCGACTTTTCCATTGCTGTCCACCCTCAGCTGAGATCGTCCAGATCCGGCCAGATCTGCGGATGTCGGTCACCTCAACACCTCTGATCAGCTCCGCCCCTGCGGACAGCGCCTCTGTGAGCAGCAGCTGATCGAGTTTTTCCCGTCGCACGATCCAGAACGGGGCATCGCCAGGCAGCTCTGCCACCACGGGGTCACCGAGGCACCAGCTGAAATCAACCCGCCGGATCACCTGCTCGACCGCAGAATCCAGGGAGAACGGGAACCATTGCTGCACCGATGCGGCCATCCCACCGCCGCAAGGCTTGATCCGGGCGCTGGAATCCCGTTCAAGGATCAGCGGATCGTGGCCAGCTGCAGCGAGATGGGCTGCCGCTGCGGCACCGGCTGCACCGGCGCCCAGGATCAGTGCAGCGTGAATCCGTTCCTCTTTCGGATTGCTCAAACCTTGAGGATGTCGGCTTCTTTGTCGGCGAGGTGTTTCTCGAGGTCCTTAATGAACTGATCGAGGGTCTTCTGAATCAGGTCCTGCTCATCCCGGCTCTGGTCTTCGGAAAGATCTCCCTCTTTCTCCTGTTTCTTCACCTTGTCAATCGCGTCCCTGCGCAGGTTTCGCAGGGCCACCTTTCCTTCCTCGGCGTACTTGGAAGCGAGTTTGCAGAATTCCTTGCGCCGTTCCTCGGTGAGGGGTGGCACATTGATTCGGATGATTTTTCCGTCGTTGTTGGGAGTGAAACCGAGTTCACTCATCGCAATCGCTTTCTCGATCGAGCCCAAGGCGCTGATGTCGAACGGTTGGATCTGAATCGTCTGCGAGTCAGGGGTCGAGAGGGTGGCAAGCGACTTCAGAGGTGTGTCTGCGCCGTAGTACTCAACGCTGATCCGGTCGAGCAGGGATGCATTGGCCCGGCCGGTGCGGATGGTGTTGAAGTTGCGCTGGGTGGCCTCCACCGACTTGCGCATGCTGGCTTCGAGATCTTTGGTCGACATGGGAGTGGAAGAGGGGCTGGACGAGAACGATGGCGCTGGACTCAGAGCGGTTCACCGATGCGTGACCCGATCGGTTCTCCTGCCACTGCTCTG
>CAZJLQ010000193.1:0-3670 GCA_964546675.1 uncultured Synechococcus sp. | reverse complement strand
ACCCGTGCCTGGGTCGCGAATCGGGCCTGGTTGGTGGCATCGGTGATGAACAACGCCAATGCCAAAGCTGCCTCGGCACGGGAGCTCTGGCGCGGAACCGCCAATGTCATCAACGCCACATTGGCAACACCATCGGATCCGGTCAGTGGTGGATGGGGTTCAGTCACAGCCGCAACACCCGGAGCATTGGTCTGGATGCTGCGCAGGAACTCAGCGCCGGTGGCCGCCAAGGCGAGCTCGCCGCTCTGATAAAGCTCGATCGCCCGCCGCTGGCCCTGGCTCACCACCTCGCGGGGCAACCATCCATCCCGATACAGGTCCGTCCAAAAACGAAAGGCGCGCCGACCGGCTGGACTGTCGAAGGCGGCACGACGGCGTTGATCAAGAAGCGTCACCCCCATCTGCACCAGGGTCTCGAGCATCTCCGCGGAATCATCCGGAACCACAGTGGTGAAGAGCCCATACCGACCTGTGCGCTCGCGAATCCGGCGGGCGAATTCAGGCACCTCATGCCAGAACCGCGGGGGGGCCTCGAGGCCAGCCTGATCAAGCAACTGCCGGTTCACCAGGCTGAGCCTCACCGTGAGATACCAGGGCAGGGCGATCTGTCCGGCCTCTGGATCCCGGCAGGCCTGCCAGACCGAAGGCAGGTAGAGCTCTTCCGCACCGTCTGGCAAAAGCGGAGTGAGATCGGTGAGCCCCCCTTTGCTCGCCAAATTGGCGGCAAACGGTGGATTCAGGTTCACCACATCCGGAGCCGTACGAGCAAACACCGCCGCCAAAAGCTTGCGTTCCACCGAGCCCCAGGGCAAATCGGTCCAGCGCACCGGCCGGTCTGGATGAAGGCGGTCCCAGCGCGAAAACAGATTTTCAAAATAGGGATTGAATTTGGGCGCAAGCTGCAGCGTCCAAAGGTCCAGAGGCCGGTCGGCACCGGCACGGGGCGCGCAAGCCGCTAGCGCAAACGCTCCCGATGCGGTGAGCAACTGTCGGCGGGTCCAGACGCTGCTCATCCCGGTGCCCTCCGCCGCCAGAACAGCAACTGAATCGAAACGAGCATCGGTGCAAGCAGGGCGGTGATCAACGCCTGACTCCAAAGGGTCTGCAAACCCCAGCCACGCATCCAGGGGTCCAGTGTTCCGCCACTCTGGATCCAGAGCTGCAGGATCAAACTGAGACCCAAACCGACACTGCCGATCCAGGAGAGAAGTCCAAGGTTGAGGCTGCGCTGAATCGGCGGAGCCCGCCGACCGAGACGCCCCCACCACCAACCGAGCAACAGCAAAGCCGGCACCTGGCTCGCCCCTCCCAACGTCAGTCCATCGAGCACGAGACCCAGGGCGACTCCCGCAATCCCGCCGGACACCGGTCCATCCACCAAGGCCCAGGGCAGGAGCCACAGCACCGCCCAGGCTGGACCCACCCCCAAGACACCCAGCCAGCCAGGGTTGGACAAGGTGAGCAACGGAACCACCAACGCCGAGGCAACACAGATCGGCTGACGATGAAGACGAACCATGGTCAGCGCGTGCGCACCTGCACCCAGTCGATCGCTTCGGGCGCCGCAATCAGCTGGACCACTGCATGGGGTGCCGGCACTGCCCGCTCATTCACCGACTGGACCACACCCACGGGAAGATTCGCTGGCAGCAGCGTGCTGGCAGGGGAGGTGCTCACCATGTCCCCAGGACGGACCTGGGGATCCTTCTCGATGAAGCGAAGCTGCGGTCGACTGGTGCCAAGACCCACCAGCAGGCCATGGCTGCGGGAGCGGGGCAGCCAAACGCCGATCTCATTTCCAGGCGCCGTCAGCAACTTCACGCGGCTCGTCGCAGGGGTAACGCTTTGAATCCGGCCGACAAGACCGCCCGGGCCAAGCACCGCATCTCCAGCGGCGAGACCCTGCAGGGCACCTTTTCCCAGTTCCATCTGCTGCCACCAACCCCGGGTTGTGCGGGAGATCACCGCCGCAGACACCTGTCCATCTCCCTCACCGCTGTTCTGCAGACCGACAAGACCCCGTAACCGGCGATTGTCATCCTCGAGAAGTTTCAATTTGGCCCGCTGCTCGAGATCAACGGCAGCGTCCAACCATTCCCGTTGTGCTGTCCCCGGCCAGAACGGCCGGCTCAGAAGGGAATAAGCGTCTGCAAATCCCGCTCCTTTGCTGAGGCGCACCAGGAGAAGAATTGACACCAGCGCCAGCCATGGCCAAAGCCGGCCGAAGCGGCGCCAGCGGCTGTTGCCGGGCCATTGGGTCGGGCCCACGCTCAGGCGCTGACGGCTGAGCGGACGAATTCAGGGGTATCCACCACCCGTTGCAAGCGCTTCCAATCCTCCAGCACCTGACCACAGCCGTTCACCACACAGAGGAGCGGATCCTCAGCCACATGGACAAAAATTCCTGTTTCGTGGCTGATCAAGTCACTGATCCCGCGAACGAGCGCACCGCCTCCGGCGAGCATGATGCCGCGATCAACGATGTCGGCTGCCAGTTCGGGTGGCGTGCGCTCGAGCGTGCGTTTCACCGCTTCAACGATCACTTTGAGCGGTTCGGCGATCGCCTCTCGCAAATCCCCCGCCTTGAGGTTGATGGTGCGGGGCAGACCGGAGAGCAGATGCAGACCCCGCACATCCATGGATTGCTGGTCGAAGTCATCGTCAGGGAAGGCCGAGCCAATGCGGATCTTGATGTCTTCCGCTGTGCGTTCCCCCACCACCATGTTGTGGACTTTCTTCAGGTAAACACCGATCGCGTCGCTGATCTCATCACCCGCAACGCGGACCGATTCACTCAGCACGGTGCCACCCAGGCTGAGCACCGCCACCTCCGTGGTGCCACCACCGATGTCGACAATCATCGTGCCCACCGGCTCGGTGACGGGCAGTCCTGCGCCGATGGCAGCGGCCACTGGCTCATCAATCAGATGCACCTCACGGGCACCAACCATCCCGGCCTCTCGCACCGCCCGGCGTTCCACGCCGGTCACACCGCTTGGAATGCCAACCACCAGGCGAGGGGCCATGATCCCTCGGCCTTCATTGCCCTTGTTGATGAAGGTTTTGAGCATCTGCTCGGCCGCGTCGAAATCGGCGATCACGCCATCTCGCAGGGGACGCACCGCCCGAATGTTTCCTGGGGTACGCCCCAGCATCAACTTCGCCTCATCGCCCACGGCCAGGGTCACGCCGCGATCGAGATCAAGCGCCACAACCGAGGGCTCCTGCATCACGATTCCGCGTCCGGAGACGTAGATCAGAGTGTTGGCTGTGCCCAGATCGATGCCGATGTCTCGTGACAGCTGAAAGCGACGGAGGAACACAGACACCTGATCAGATCGACGAAGTTTAAGGGCGTTCTCTGAATCGTCCTGATACAACCGACCGGGATGGTGGAACTCCTTGAAAGCAGCCACATCAACCGTGGCGCATCATGACCCTCAAGACCAGGAGCCATCCATTTCATGGGAGTGAATTCCGTCACCCTCGTCGGCCGTGCCGGCCGTGATCCTGAAGTTCGTTACTTCGAATCCGGCAGCGTGGTTGCCAACCTCACCATGGCCGTGAACCGTCGCAGCCGTGACGATGAACCCGATTGGTTCA
Organism: uncultured Synechococcus sp.; assembly: GCA_964546675.1. Taxonomy (GTDB): domain Bacteria; phylum Cyanobacteriota; class Cyanobacteriia; order PCC-6307; family Cyanobiaceae; genus Parasynechococcus. The sequence continues at coordinate 67 of CAZJLQ010000193.1, read as the reverse complement.
ACCTCGAAATCTGGGGCAAACAAGCCCAGGTTGCGGCGGACTACGTCAAGAAAGGATCTCTGCTCGG
>CAZJLQ010000192.1:0-3682 GCA_964546675.1 uncultured Synechococcus sp. | reverse complement strand
CCCAGGACTGGGCCCAGATGCTGCTGCGGATGTACACCCGCTGGGCCGAGGATCACGGCATGAAGGTGAGCGTGGATGAACTGAGCGAAGGAGAGGAAGCGGGCATCAAGAGCGCCACGATCGAAGTGGAGGGCCGCTACGCCTATGGATATCTGCGCAACGAAAAGGGAACGCACCGGCTGGTGCGCATCTCACCGTTTAATGCGAACGACAAACGTCAGACCAGTTTCGCCGGCATCGAAGTGATGCCGAAAATTGAGGAAGAGGTGGACATCGACATCCCTGAAAAGGACTTGGAGGTAACCACCAGCCGGTCGGGTGGTGCTGGGGGCCAGAACGTGAACAAGGTGGAAACGGCGGTGCGCATCCTCCACATCCCGACCGGATTGGCCGTGCGATGCACGCAGGAGCGTTCACAGCTCCAGAACAAGGAGAAGGCGATGGCGCTGCTGAAGGCAAAACTGCTGGTGATCGCCCAGGAGCAACGCGCGGCCGAGATCGCCGACATCCGTGGCGACATCGTGGAAGCGGCGTGGGGCAATCAGATCCGAAACTACGTTTTCCACCCGTACCAGATGGTGAAGGATCTGCGCACGAGCGAAGAGACCAATGATGTGCAGGCTGTGATGGATGGCGCACTCGATCCCTTCATCGACGCGTCTTTGCGACAGGGTGTGGACCGTCCTGGCGATGACGCCGACACCTGATTCCATGGCCTCTGCTGCACCGTCCAAGGACAACCCGGTGACACCACCTCCGAGTTTCGTCAAACAGGCGATGCGGAACATGGTGCGGAAAGGCCGTCAGAGCCTGCTGCACTTTGGCCTCACTGCGATCGGCTTCCTGGGATTCATCGTGCTGGTGGCCTGGCTTGGCCGTCCGACCCTGCCCCAGTGATGTGCTGAGCATTGACCTCGCCTTTGATGCCAGCGGTGCAGACCTCAGCGATGCCGTCTCCCTGAAACTTGGCGAGGAACGGACCTGGATCAGCCATCTGCAGCCGTGGATCGAAGCGATCCGCTCCAACAACGACTGGGCCTGTCCTGCCGTGGTTCGCGCAACCGATGCAGTGAGCCTTGGCCTGACCCTGAGCGACGATGCAACGCTGAAGGAGTTGAACAACAGCTGGCGACAGCGCGACACCGCTACGGATGTGCTCTCCTTCGCGGCCCTGGACGACGCTCCCGACTTCCAAGCCGATCCATGCATCGAATTGGGAGACATCGTCGTGTCCGTTCAGACCGCCCGCCGCCAGGCAATCGAGCAGAACCACAGCCTTGAACGCGAGCTGCGCTGGCTGGTGAGCCATGGCCTGCTGCATCTGCTGGGCTGGGACCATCCCGATCCGGAGGCCCTCCAGCAAATGCTGGCCATGCAGGAGCGATTGCTGGACATCAGCGGTAACGTTCAGGCCCGGGGGCACCTCCCGGTGGACGTTGACTCCAACCTCGATGGCCACTGACACCCAGATTCCGGTGCCTGACGAGGTTGCCGCCATGCCTTCAAACGGACAGCGTGGCCTCCGCTCGAATGCCTGGAGAATCGCCGGCGATCTACCGGCCAGCTTTCGTTATGCAGCCCAGGGGCTGGGATACGCATTTCTGACGCAACGAAATTTCCGCATTCACGTGATCACTGGGGTCGTGGTGTTTGCCATGGCCACCTGGCTGCAGCTTGACCTGGCTCGGATGGCCGTGCTCGCACTCACGGTGGCAGCCGTTCTGGTGCTTGAGTTGTTGAACACAGCCATCGAAGCCGTGGTGGATCTGGCGATCGGACGCCGCTTCCACCCCTTGGCCCGCATCGCCAAAGACTGTGCCGCGGCCGCTGTGCTGGTGGCAGCGATCAGCTCACTGCTGATCGCCTTGTTTCTGTTGCTGCCCCCGCTCATGCTCCGTCTGGGGCTCTGACACCCGACCCATCCTCTGCGCCGATGTTGCTGGTTATTGATAACTACGACAGCTTCACGTTCAACCTGGTGCAGTACCTCGGAGAACTGGCCCTGCACCATCCAGTGGCTGCCGACCTGCGTGTGGAACGGAATGACAGCCTCACCCTTGAGGAGATCAAAGCACTTCAACCCGCAGCGATCCTCTTGTCTCCCGGCCCTGGGGATCCCGATCAATCTGGGGTTTGCCTCGACGTTCTGAGGCACCTATCGCCCTCGATTCCAACTCTGGGGGTTTGCCTAGGGCACCAGGCACTGGCCCAGGTGCATGGCGGTCGGGTGATCCGCGCCAAAGAACAAATGCATGGCAAAACCTCACCGGTGCTCCATGAAGGCGAGGGGGTCTTTGCAGGGCTGCCCCAGCCTCTGACAGCAACCCGGTATCACTCTCTGATCGCCGAACGGGAGTCACTGCCGGACTGTCTGGAGATCACGGCCTGGCTGGAAGATGGCACGATCATGGGGCTGAGGCACCGCGAGCACCCCCACATGCAGGGGGTGCAGTTCCATCCCGAAAGCGTGCTCACCGATGCCGGTCATCAACTGCTGGCGAACTTCCTCAGTGAAGCCGAAGCCTGATCGCACCCGGGGATGCGACTGGTTTGCACGAGAAGATGCAGCTGGTTTGCCCGCGCATCCTGCTTTCTTAGAGGGATAACGCTGTTAGCGTCCGCTTCCAGTTGAAGGCACCCCATGTCTGCCCTGCGTTCCGCCATCACTGTCGCCGCTGGACTGACGCTTGGACTGCAAACAGCGGCCGCAGCAGGCGGCGGTGTCACGATCAGCAGCTATGGCCAACGGGCCCTGTTGATCCAGGGGGGGGGACAATCCGTCCTGCTCAATCCTTACCGTGCCGTGGGCTGCGCGGCTGGATTGCCAGAGCCACGCGTCAGTGCCGGTGTGATTCTGGCCAGTTCCGAACTCGCTGATGAAGGGGCCCGCGGTGTGGCCAGCGGACGGTTCATTGCGGCTCCGGGCTCCTACCGGATCGGGGGACTGACCCTGGAAGGATTTGCCAACCCCCACGATCGGCTTGAAGGACGCCGCTTCGGCAACGCCACATTGTGGCGCTGGAGGCAGGGGGGATTGAATTTTGCCCACCTCGGCGCCACCGCTGGCCCCCTCAGCGGAGCTGACAAGGTGCTGCTGGGCCGACCGGACGTCTTGATCATCGGCGTCGGAGGGGGCAGCAAGATCTACGACGGCAATGAAGCAGCTGAAATCGTCAAACAGCTGAATCCAAAGCAGGTCATTCCAGTTCAGTACGTCCGAGGGGAAGCACCGTCTGGCTGCGATCAAGAGGGAGTTCAACCCTTCCTTGATGCCATGGGAGGGACCACGATCCGCACGACCGGTCGCAGCGTGAGCCTGCCGGGGAGCCTGCCAGACAGCACCGTTGTGACCGTGATGCGCTGAAGATCAGAGCAGAAATCTCAGGAAGTCAACGCTTCGAGCGCAAGACAATCCACAACCCAGATCACATTTAAACACCAAGCTGTGTGATGTTGATGGCCTGCTTCTTTCGAGCTCAGCACCACCCCAACACTCCAATGTTGCGCGTTTCATTCTTGCTGATTGCTGCTCTCCTCGGCACATCCAGCCTGCTATCACCATCCGGGGCCGCCCAGCCGATTCGAAAGCAGAATTGCCCTGGTGTTTATGAGTTCTACGGACACCCAAATCCTCGTTCGGGCCTGCAGATCCTCTACGTGATGGCGGGCCGAAAAGAAGACC
>CAZJLQ010000191.1:0-3688 GCA_964546675.1 uncultured Synechococcus sp. | reverse complement strand
CTCGATTCGAGGAAGACCCTGAACGATGTCTCCGGTCTTCTGGCGTTCGAACACAAGCAACGCCAAGCCATCACCCCGCTGGACCAGATCACCGTCTCGAACGTGCAAAACGGAATCGGGGGACACCATGTACGGGCGCCCGATGCGGAGCGTGATCTGGTTGCCCTCGACTTTTTCCACCTCACCGCAGCAACTGGAGGGTTCTCCCTCGGCCAGCAACTCACCATCAACGATGCGTTGACCAACGGACACCAGAGGGGTGCCGCCGGTGGTGAGGTTGGCGGTGTCTTCTGCACGTTCAACGATCAGGCGGCGCACCGGCTCTCCGTCTGCGGCTTCAGGTAGCTGAGCCAGGCCTTCCTGTTTGCAGAGGATCTGGGTCGTCGCCACCACGTCTCCCGCCTTGACGGAAATGCCGTCCTCAACCTGCAGTTCGGTGTGCGTGGAACCGTGGCTGGAATCGGACATTGTGTCGCGACGCACCAGAATCGATTCCAGAATCACCAGCCGCAGGCGGGAGATCGTCTTGGCACGACGGTCTGGGGCCTTTTCGACGTCCACTGTCATCTGTGGTGTGGTGTCGAAGGTTTCCAGGAGAAGCTGTGTCTTCAACAGCTCCACGCCCTCAACGGACTTGATCAGCTCGTTGTCTTTGAAGGCCAGACGCTGGGTGGCCTTGATCCCGAGGTGCGGGCCATTGGCCTGTTTGACATGGGACAGCTCGGGGAGCTGAGCTTCGTTGGGAATCGTGTATTCCTCAACCGGTCGAAGCAGCAGCCCCATGCCATCGGGGGTTTCCACGGTCTGCACGAACTTCATGTCCTCGGAGCTGAGATCCTTGGCGATCTCCTCACCGGGGTTGACCATCTGACCATCTCCCTGGAATCTCTCCAGCGCCTTGCTGTCACTGCAGAGATGGAAGTCACCGCTGCGAACAATGATTTCCCGGAGGATGTCGTTCTTCTGGGTCACAGTGACGATGCCAGCCGTCTGGCTGAAGATGTCCTTGACCACTTCCGTGCCCGCTTCGATCCACTGGCCGTCCTTGATCATCAGCAAGGAAATGTCCTTGTTGATTTCATGGGTTTCCTGCGGAATCCACAGCAGGGTTCCACCTTTGCTGACCTCGTAGCCGTTCTTGGCTGAACGCGCCTTCTTGATCGCCAAGCCCGGAGCGAATCGCACAAGACCGCCGGTGTTGGTGCGGAACCGGTCGTCAGCGAGTTCAGCAATCACCTCGCCGGAACCGATCTTGCTGCCAGGGATGGTGTTCAGGCGGTATCGGGTGCCGTCCTTCGCTTCCAGATTCCAGATCTCTCCGGAATGGGTGGATTCCTCAAGGAGTTTGAAATCCTTGAGGGTCATCGCAGTGGTGACGATCTGCACTTCCCTTGAGTCACCGATGGAGTCACGCAGGCGGACCTCACCGCCGAACTCGCTGCGCTGGCTCGCCTCGGCCAACACCTGTCCCTCGGTGACGTTCGTTTCTCCGGAGACGACCGGCTGGGCGTTTGGCGGAAGGTTGTAGACGTCTCCAGCGAGCACCCAGAGACGGCCCAGACGTTGGGCCTTCATCGTGATGTTGCCCTGGCGGTCAGTCACCTCCCTTGGCTGAATCTTGTCCTCGTAACGCACCTGACCTGCGAGATCGCAGATCACATCCTTCGTGGCTTTTTCAACGCTCTTCTTGACCGCACCGGCTGCGATCTGCGCCACCGTGACATCAGCATCAATGGTTTGGCCGTCGTTGACGAACAGCAAGGAGCCGTTGGTTACTTCGATCTTCTGAGCCTTGCCCTTGCCGCTTGGTTTGATCGTGAGGATGAAGTCCACCTCGGCCTGCTGGGCTTCCACACCGTGGGGGGTGCGATAGGGGCGCACGCGGGCCTTGCTGCCGAACTCAATGTCGCCAGCCAGCTTGGAACGAACCACACCTGTTTCCGCTGTGGACACGCCACCGGTGTGGAACGTCCGCATGGTCAGCTGGGTTCCGGGTTCGCCGATCGACTGAGCCGCGATGATGCCAACGGCTTCCCCGAGGTCGACGAGTTCGTTGTGAGCCAAAGCCCATCCGTAGCACTTTCGGCAAACGGAACGGTTCGCTTCGCACGTGAGGGGAGAGCGGACACTGACCGCCTTGACTCCAGCTTTTTCGAACGATTTTGAAAGGGGAGGATCGATTTCCGTATCCCGCTCGGCGAGGACTTCGCCATCTGCACTGAGGACCTGCGCAGCCGTGAGACGTCCGACAAGACGGCTCGCAAACTTGCCATCTTCCGCCTCAACAACGATGTGACGGGTGGTGCCGCAGTCGTCTTCCCGAACAATCACGTCCTGGGCGACGTCAACGAGACGACGGGTGAGATACCCCGAATCCGCCGTCCGAAGAGCCGTATCCACCAGACCCTTGCGGGCTCCATAGGAGGAGATCACGTATTCAGTGACCGTGAGACCTTCTCGGAAATTGGTACGGATCGGCAAGTCGATGATCTCGCCTTGCGGATTCGCCATCAAGCCGCGCATGCCGACCAGCTGGCGCACCTGAGACATGTTTCCTCGGGCACCCGAGTTGGCCATCATCCACACCGAGTTCAACGGTGCGTTTTCGTCGAAGTTCTTCTTCACCGCATCGACGAGACGCTCATTGGTCTCTGTCCAGGTGTCAATCACCTTGGTGTGCCGTTCCACCTCCGTGATCTCGCCAAGGCGATACCGCTCCTCGGTTGCCGTGATCTGTTCCTCCGCCTCACCCAGCAAAGCCTTCTTGGCTTCGGGTACCCGCAGATCGTCCACTGAGATGGAAACAGCGGCCTGCGTGGCGTATCGAAAGCCGAGATCCTTGAGGTTATCGGCCATGGAAGACGTCACTGCGGTTCCATGGGTCTTGTAAGCCCAGGCGACCAGCTGTTTCAGAGCACGTTTGTCGACAACATGATTTCTGAATGGTGGTGGGGTCTTGGCCAGCGGGCGTGACGCGCTCTTTGGCGCGGCAGCGGCGGCCTTAGCGGCCTTGGAGGATTTAGAGGACTTGCGGGATTTGGAGGAGGTCATGGCTGCGCGCAGATCGAAGGACAGAGGTGAAGATTCAGTCGGTGTCAGGCGGCGGCCACCGCGTCGATGATGGTGTGATTCATCACCACACGGCCAACGGTGGTGAGCAGATAACGGCTGAGCAGGGCGCCATCTTCATCAAAGCGATCGCGCCGGAAGGTCCACTGCTCGATGCGGGTTCCATCGCCGAGGTCCTCAGTCTTGAGGGGCTGCTCGAGGTCATCGTCATCCTCAACCTCACCGTTGAAACGAACCCAAACCCAGTCGTGCAGGTCGATACGCTTGTCTTCAAAGGCGTGAAGCACATCTTCAAGGTCGGCGAATGTGCTGCTGCGGTCGCCGAAATCTGGCTTGCGGGACTCAGGCTTGAGAGCCGTGAGGTAGTAGGAACCAAGCACCATGTCCTGAGAGGGCGTGACGATGGGCTGCCCCGTCGCTGGAGAAAGAATGTTGTTGCTGGCCAGCATCAGCATGCGGGCTTCGGTCTGAGCCTCGATCGCCAGTGGGACATGCACGGCCATCTGGTCACCGTCAAAGTCGGCGTTAAAGGCGGGGCACACCAGCGGGTGCAGCTGAATGGCGCGTCCGTCGACCAACTTCGGCTCAAACGCCTGAATGCCTAGACGGTGCAGCGTCG
>CAZJLQ010000190.1:0-3714 GCA_964546675.1 uncultured Synechococcus sp. | reverse complement strand
TCGCTAATGGCGCGACGAATCTCGGCCCAATGACGGTGCTGAGGCGCTGATTCTATCGCCGTCACCCTGAGCCGTTTGCCGCGAAGGCCGCCGCTGCGGGCCTCCTCCACATCAAGGCGGTACCGATCGTGCAATCCAAGGGTTGCCAGCGGCGTTTCGATCACAGACCGGGGCACGCCCAAATCAAGAAAAGCCGCCAAAAGCATGTCCCCGGCAAGGCCCGTGGGACAGTCGATATGAAGGCGGTTCATGGCGGCCAAGGCGTCACCGGCCCAGCCGCGGGGCCGATTCAAGCAACTCACCAACGGCATCCTCCAGGTCGGTGCGCCGGGTTCGGAGCTGCTGTTCAATCTCCCGACGAGCCCGTCGCTGCTCCCGCTGAGCCGTTGCCACGTCGTGTCCCGAGAGTCCCCAGAGCTGACCTAACAGCGCGCGATCGTCGGCGCCACCGCGTGCTGATCCGTAAATCACTGTTTCTGCAGCCATGCCGGCCTGAAGCACACGGCTCCAGCGCCTCAGATCTTCCAGGGGCATTCGCACACTGTCTGGAACCGTGAATTCGGTGGCTCCACTGGCACGGAGGCCAGCCCTCAAGCAAGCCAAGGTTCCGACAAAAACATTCTGGACGGGCAGCGCTTCGGTCTGAGCGATCAGCACATGCCCCGCCTCGTGCACAGCGATACGGCGCAAGCGCGATTCACCTCCCGGCAGTGTTTCGGCGAGCAAGTGCCCCCCCATTCCCTGCCAAGTTGCAGCATCAACGCTTAGTGCAACGAGAACACCTCCAACGAGGACGACGATCCAAGCCGCTGACAACCCCATGGCAGGTCCGAAAGCGCCGAGTCCCGTGAGGGCAGCGACAGCAACACCGGCTCTGGCGGTATCGATTGATCCCTGGCTTTCGGCCATCAGGGACGGGCCCGACTGCTGTTTCTGGCTGTGGGACCGCGCTTTGCAGCCTGACCACGCCCTCCTTTGGATTTCCCGCCACGGGTGGGCATCGGAGCGATCACCTCAAATTTTTCAAGGTGGAGTTCCTGACCCTGGCGCCTGATCTCGAGGCCAACAAAGTGCCGCAGGTGCTCAAGGGGAATCTCGCCTTTGACCTGAATCTTGAACGGCAACGGACGGCTGCCATCGGCCCTGGCCTGCTGCCGCACCTTCACAACCAGTTCTCCGGTTTCCGGCTTCGTGAAGATCAGCTCTCCACGGACCGAGAAAAAATCATCGCCTTCCGGAAGCTCGTCCGTTGCATCCGGCTGATCAGGAGCAAGGGTGCTCGGCTCCCAGATCCCGGCGATCTGTAGATGCAGATGATCGCTGTCGCGACATCGGGGATAAACCACCCAGAGATGGGGCCGTTCCATCGCCAGATGTTTCCTCATCAGGGTGAGAACCCTTCCAAGAACAACAGTTTCCAGCTCAACACCACCCTCGACAGTGAGAACACCTCGGGTGAGCTGATCCTCGTCTTTCGGGGTGTAAACGCCCCTGACGACACCGATGGCCCGGTATTGGAGAGGTTCAGTAACCGGTGGGATCGGATGGTCTCGCATTGAAGATCAGGGCGGTGACGCAGCCCAGGCATCAACTGTAGCCAGGTCATTGCGAGCTCCTCAGACTGACGGCATCGCCGCGTCATGGGATGCGTTTAAACCGGTCTGTCCTGTTCGGTCTGCTCCTCATCGGGGTGGTCCTGGCCTGGCTCTTCGCCTCCTACGGCACGCCAGCGTCCGGTCAGCGCGGCAGTCGCAGGATTGTTGATCAGCAGGTGAATGCGCTGATCGCCAAGCTGAAACTTGGACCGATCAGCCCCACCGAGCGAAGGTCCCTGCTGGAGCGTCTGTTGTCCCTTGGCCGGCTGGAGGAAGCCCAGATCCTTCTGGAGAGCTGGAAAGGAAGCAGACCTCTTCCGCTGAATCAGAACCTGCTGCTGGTGGAGCTCATGCGGCTGAACGGTGATTCTCTGAGCGCTGAGCAGGAACTCAGCCGCTTGCTACGGCTGCATCCCAACAACCTGCAAATCATGGCGCTGCAGGTTCTTGTGCAACAGGACAGAGGCCAGGGTGTGAAGAGCTTGAACCGCTTGAAAGCCCGCTTTGAAGCGGCAAAGCCCGATCAACGGATGGACCTGGGCTTACTTCTCGCTGACCTGTACCGACAGAGCAACGCCGCTAATCAGGCTGAATCCCTTTACAAAAACCTTGCCACCGAAGCTCCGGAAGATGCACGTCCCGTGCTGGCCCTGGCCTTGATCAAAGTTGAGCAGGGCCAACCGGAGGCTGTACGCCAACTTTTGGCTGAGGCGAAACGCAGACGATCCGATCCTGGCGACGACGATCCGCAGATCGAGGCTCTAGCGGCGTCCTGGGGCATCGCCGCTGCCCAGATCAGGGTTGGGCTGTCGGAGTAGTCGACGCCGGCGGCTCTTCCTTGTAGGCCTTCAAGGCTGCATCGATGGCATCTGAGGGGGGAGTGGCATCGTCGAGGGACCCGGACTGGCGGATCCTGTTGATCAGATCCATTGGATTGGTGGCGTCCAGGATGGAGTCACCGCCACTGGAGCCGGGGTTGTACAGCTTCCGCTCCTCGCGGTTTTGATAAGGAGCATCAACCTGACACCAGGCGGCTGGAACGGTTCCTGCTGTGATTGCCGCAGCGGTTGAAAGGACAGCCGCAAGCCGAACAAACATCGTCAGTCCGCAAGATCGGCTTAATGCTAAGCGTCATTCACAGAGTGGATGCGCCATGCAGATCGGCTCCTGGAATGTCAACTCCGTGCGTACGCGCCTCGATCAGGTGCTGGGCTGGTTGGAAGAGCAGCAGCCCGACCTGTTGTGCCTTCAGGAAACCAAGGTTGATGACCCTCTCTTCCCCGTTCAGGCCTTCGAGCAGGCCGGTTGGAGCGTGAGCATGCACGGGCAGAAGGCTTACAACGGGGTGGCCCTGGTGAGCCGAGAGCCCCTAGAGGATGTGCGCTGTGGCTTCCTCGGCGAGCTGTCAGACGATCAGGAGGCCGAGGAGCTAGGTCAGCAGAAACGCGTGATCAGCGCGCTTCTTGATGGTGTTCGCGTTCTGAACCTTTACGTTCCAAACGGCTCGGGGTTGAAGTCCGAGAAATACCCCTACAAGCTGAGCTGGCTTGGATGCCTGCAGCGATACCTCACGAGCCAGGCAGAACGAAGCGAACCCCTGTGCATGGTGGGTGATTTCAATATCGCCCTTGAGGCTCGCGACATCCATGACCCCGAGCGGCTCACCGGCGGCATCATGGCCAGCGAGGCGGAGCGGAATGCCCTCAAGGCCTGCTTGACCGACAGGCTCCAGGACGTGTTCCGGGTGTTTGAGCCCGATGCCGGCCACTGGAGCTGGTGGGATTACCGGACTGGCGCCTGGGACCGCGATCGGGGTTGGCGCATCGATCACATCTACCTCTGCGATGAGCTGCTGGGCCTGGCACGCAGCTGCCGGATCCATAAGGAGGTGCGGGGAAACACCCAGCCGAGTGACCACGCACCAGTCACTGTCGATCTGGACTGGCCTCCCACGGACGATGACGAGCAGGCCGATTTTTTCGACTGACGACTGAGGCGACGAGCCTGATTGATGCCTCAGAAGGCGGTGGCTCCGGAGGGCAGCACCCGGCCGCCCTCCTGCAAGCGCACCTGCCGGCGGGCTGATTCGCCACAGGTGCGCGGGGTCGGCAGCACCTTT
>CAZJLQ010000189.1:0-3721 GCA_964546675.1 uncultured Synechococcus sp. | reverse complement strand
CGGCCGCGCGGGGCGGGGCCGCTGGCACTGGTGGCGGTCATTTCAAGATCGGGAAGCCGCATCGACCAGCGTTCCGGCCGAGCCAGGCTTGGCGACTCGAGCACGGCCAAGAGCTGTTTGGCCTGTTGGCGCAGTTCCGGATCTCGACTTCGGCAAAGCAAGCGGCAGCTGGCTAACGCTGATTGGTCGTCCCCTTGTCCCATCCAGGCGGTGATCATCATCAGTCGGACACGGCCACCCTCCGCTGTGGTGTGGGGGTGTGTTTCCGCAAAGGGCATGAGCAAAGCAAGGCACTGCCCGTAGTCGCCGCGCTCCAGCGCGGCTTCAGCACGACTTAAATCCAGCTGCCCCTGCAGTTCCTCCACGCTTAACCGCGTCCCACCACCATGGTGCCGATGCCGGCATCGGTGAACACCTCCAGCAGCAGTGCATGGGGCACGCGGCCATCCACGATGTGGGCGGCGGCCACTCCCTGCGCTAGGGCGCGGATGCAGCATTCGGTCTTGGGAGTCATCCCGCCGGCCACAACCCCATCGTTGATCAGCTGCCGGGCTTCCGAGAGTCGGAGTTTGCGGATCAGTGAATCTGGATCCTCCTTGTCCATCAGGATTCCAGGGGTATCGGTGAGGAGGATGAGTTTCTCCGCCTCTAACGCAGCAGCGAGTTCACCCGCCACGGTGTCGGCGTTGATGTTGTGGGAGCGCCCGTCCGGTGTTGCCGCAACGCTGGAGATCACCGGGAGGTAGCCCCGTTCCAGCAATGGCTCGAGAACATCGGGGTTCACTTTCGCAACATCGCCCACCAGTCCATGGCTGCCGGAGCCCCATGGCCGTGCTTCAACCAAGCTGCCGTCGCTCCCGCTCAGACCAACGGCCCGAGCCCCCAGCTGATTCAGACCATTCACGATCTGCTTGTTGACGCGGCCAACCAGCACCATCTCCACCACATCCATGGTGTCGGCATCGGTCACCCGCAGCCCATCGCGGAATTCGGCAGGAATCTCGAGCCGTTTCAGCCATTGGTTGATTTCCGGACCGCCACCATGAACGATCACCGGCTGGACACCAACGCAGGCCAACAAAGCGAGATCGCGGAACACGGCTTCCCGCAGCTCGGCGTGGGCCATGGCCGCGCCGCCGTACTTGATCACGATCCGACGGCCAGAAAAGCGCTGGATGTAGGGCAGCGCTTCGCTGAGTACCGAAACGCGCAGCGCGTCATCACCGGTCTGCATCGAGTCAGCCATCAGCAGCGGGCAGCAGGATCAGATCCAGTTGGTCATCCTCCAGGCTGATCAACTGGGCCTGCAACCCCTTGGCGAAAAAGCGGCCCAGCCGTTCCTGCTTTTCTTCCCAGCGGTCCAGGGGAACTGCATTGAGCTGGAAACGGAGCCTTAACCCGTAGCTCCCGTTCGGATTGAGCTCCTCCACTTCGAGCAGCTGCGGTGGATTGTCCTCATCCCAGAGTTTGAGGGCTTCCAGCGATGATTCCAGGTGGGCCTTCTGGCCGTAGCGCCAACGGGTGACGTCCCCCAGCAGCTTGTCCAGTTCCGCCGGTGCCTGCTGCCTCGCCTCGCGGAGAGCGTTCTTCGGGGTAACGCGTTTGGCGGGGGGGAGTTCAGATGATTTCAGCGCCAGCCCACCCAGCAGAATTGGAATGCCGTAGAAGATGGTTGGAAGACTGAGATTGGCGCTTCCGGTGGCGTAGGCAACGGCCCCAACCACGGTCAGGGCACCACCGCCGACCGTGACCAGGCTGCCTGGGGAGAAAAGGTCGTTCATGCACTGGGTCGGATGGACGTCATTGTGACGTCCCACCCATCAGGATGGGTCTGCACATCGCCCTCACCGCCTTGTCAGAGCCTCAGCCGGCGGATCTCCAGCAGCTTCTGCAGCAACTGGATCAGGACCGAACCTGGCTGCTTCAGCAGATCGATTGCGGTCGTTGGCCCGACCTACGCCTGGACCTCGCTGCGCTCGAGCGTGAGCTGGGGCAGTTGCTCACCCGGGCGAGCGAGCTCCAGGAGGATTCAGCCGACGGGTGACATCAGAAGGGGATCTCATCGGTGTCCGGAACCAGAGGAGCGGAGTTCCAGCTGGCAGGTTCCGGTTCGGTTTTCACCGGGGCAGACGGTTTGGCTGCTGGGGTCTTGGCCGCCGGTGCCTGGGCTGCAGGTGCGCCGGGGCTGGCCGCTGCTCCGACAGGGTGCAGACGGGAGAGGGTGAACTCCGCCCGTTTCTCTTTCATCCCGTCTTGTCTGGGAACCGTGTTCATCCGCAGACGACCTTCAACCACAAGGCGCTGTCCCACTTGAACCCTGTTCTGCAGGTCCTGGGCAAGGTTCCCCCAGCCGACCACCTTCAGCTCTCCCGGGGGGTCGTCGGCGCGAAGGCCGTCAAATCGGACGGCCATTTCAGCGATTGGAGTCTGGTTGTCCTGGGTGTATCGAAGGGTTGGGGCCTCAACCACCTCCACCTCGAGCACGCAGTGGTTCATGTCCCTACCTGGAAGTTGGCGACATCCTGATGCAAGGAAGCGGTGATGACCAGCGTCGGATTTGGCTTCTGGCTGGCACAGGCGAGGGACCGTCGCTGGCGCAGGCATTGCTCGATCGGGGCTGGTGGGTTCGCATCAGCGTTGTGACCTCCAAGGCAGCGGAGGCCTACAGCGGCCTGGGTGTTCAGCAGCTGAGCATTGGAGCGTTGGACGGCCCGGCCGGCATCGCATCGGTGCTTGAGCAAGAGGGGCCGTTCACCTGGGTGGTCGATGCCACCCATCCGTTTGCGACCCAGATCACCGCTGAGCTCCAGCAGGTCTGCAGCCTGCGGAGGCAGCCTCTGCTGCGGCTGGACCGATCGGCGGAGGTGGGGAGCGTTTTCGCGGTCTTGAACAACCTGGCTGACCTGGAGGACCGGCGTCTTGAAGGCCGTCGTGTGCTGCTTGCCATCGGCGCACGCCATCTCGCGCTGGCCGTCAGGGCTGTGCGAAAAGTCGGTGCCGTTCCTTTTGCCCGGGTGCTGCCCAGTGTTGAGGGGCTGAGAGCGGCCCTTGCTGTGGGACTGCCGTCCGATCAGCTCGCCGTGCTGCGTCCTTTGCAAGGCGATCCACCAGGCGCAATTGAACGGGCCCTGTGTTGCCGCTGGTCCATCACCGATGTGGTCTGCCGGCAGTCCGGCGGTGTGACCGAACGCCTCTGGCGCGAGATCTGCCTCGATCGGGGGTTGCATCTCTGGCTCGTGCGGCGGCCGTCTGATTTACCGGGCATGGACACTGTGGTGGGTCAACGAGCACTTCTCGAACGGCTGAGCGATGACGGACTGCCCTACACCTCTGATGTTGGTTCTGACGACGGAGGCCGATGAGGCCAAGGCTGAGCTCTTGGCCAGTTGTTTGCTGGAACGTCGTCTTGTGGCCTGCGTCAGCCTGGCTCCGATCCGTTCGTTGTATGTGTGGCGTGATGCGGTGCAGAACGAGCATGAGGTTCAGCTTCTGCTGAAGACCACGCCAGACCAGCTCGAACGCCTGTATCGCGCCGTGATGGAGTTGCACAGCTACGACACGCCGGAATGGCTCGTGTGGCCGGCGGATGCTTCACCGGCCTACGGCAGCTGGGCGCGGGAGCTGCTCAGGACAGATGGGCGGAAGCCAGGTCCTGCAGCGGCACCTGGGAGCGAGCCCCCAGTTGGGTCACAATCTGGCCGGCGCAGAGGGCACCTAACTC
>CAZJLQ010000188.1:0-3731 GCA_964546675.1 uncultured Synechococcus sp. | reverse complement strand
CGGATGGGTCCCGTATCGGGGGGGAATCCGTTGCAGTCGAGCCAACGGCGCGGTGATCGAACCGGTTCCCAGGAGGCGACCCACCACATCGGCAAGATAGAGCTTGCGCACGAGACGACCCGCAAAGAGATCGCTGCAGCGGCGAAGGCTTTCAAGGCCCCTTGCGAGAAGCAACACGCCGGAGGTATCTCGATCGAGACGGTGAACCAGGCGCAAATCCGCGTCCTGAAGCTGCAGACGCGTGATCACGGAATCCTGCTGATGGGCGCCACGTCCAGGCTGACTCAACAAACCTGAGGGCTTCTCAATTGCAAGCAGCCAAGGATCACGATGGAGCTCAGCCAGTGGTTCAAGGATCAAGACGGCTGCCACAGTGCCGATAGAACAAGGCCTCCACCTCATCAGGTGGCAGAGACTGCACCAACCTTGCCTCGGCCTCCACTTGGTGCTGACTGGCGTGATAGAGCTGAAGCTCCTTGAACATTTCAGGACGGCTGCTCCGCGCCTGATCCATCGCCTGATTGAGCAGCTGAGCAGGCATCAAAGGGCCCCCTCTGCAGAACTGCATGACGTGGGCAGATTCGTGGGCCAGGACGACCCACACATAAGCAGGATCATCGGGAAGATTGTTCCCGCACATCAAAAGCACCCGTCGGCCTTCATGAAAGGCACCCAGCAGACCTTCGGGACAATCCCGAGCCACGAGGGACTCAACTCCGGCCCGACGCATCAAGCGGATGTAGCTGCCGATCCGATCCCAGGAGCCTGCATGACCAGGGGCGATGGAGACCACACCTGCCGACACACTGGCCAACAAAGCAAGAAACACCCGCCTGCGGAACACCGATGATTCCCAAACCTGTTCTTATTGGTCTCAAAATCTGAGCGGCAGGATCCCTCTTTTCCGAACTTCTATAGATTTCACGACAGCTTCACGATTGGCATCCCCATCAAGGAACGGCCTCGAATGGACACGCCGCAACACACTGATCAATGCAATCAAAAGCCAAAATGAAATACAACATCAAATCAATTTTTGATCAGGATGGCGTCTTATTCGACACTGATATCAACAAGATTCTCTACTACATCGAAGAAGGAGATTTTGAAATAACAACCAACAAAGGAACGCGAGATGAAATGACTTACACCACAGTCGGACAAAACGACCAACATGTGACCTTCATCAAAGACTTATTTGCAAAAACCGACCAGGCGCTGGCAGTCAGTTTTGTTGAAACAAAAAAAGACAAGCAAGCTGATATTTCCATTTCTCTCGTTGATTCCAACACAGAAGAAGGATGGGATGAAGACACCTTGGGGACCGCCTATTTTGAAGACAACTGGGTGAACATCCTCTGGCAAGATGATGATGGAAAATACAAAACCTTCTCCAAGAACGACAAGGCAACATTGGTCCATGAAATTGGACACGCCCTGGGCATCGACCACCCTGAAGGAGACGGAGATCACCCTGATTGGAATACAGATATCACCGTCATGTCCTATGAGAAAGGTCGAAAGGGCTGGCCAACATCCTTCAGAGACCTCGACATCAAAGCTCTGCAATCAATCTGGGGTGAGGCACCTGGCGACACCATCCCAGGAGGCAACAGCAATTCCGAATCAATCGGCATCATCCAAGGGACCAACCAGAGAGACAAACTTGTTGGTACCAATGGAGATGACGAGATCTACGGCCACAGAGGATCTGACATCATCAATGCCAAGGCTGGTGACGATGTTATCTACCCAGGGGATTTTGGAAAGAAAAAAGACGTCATTCGAACAGGACCAGGCAAGGATGTTGTTGTACTTGACGAAGACAGTTACGTTTACATCACAGATTTCAAAACTGGTTCTGACGAAATCGACGTAACAGACCTGAGCAATCCCGACACCTGGACCCAAGGAAATAGCACGTACATTGGCGACGATGACTATATTTATGCGATTTTAAAAGGAAAAAATCACGACCTCATCCTTGAAGATGGATTCTTTTTTTAATCATCATTCCTTCATGAAATCAAGCTTTCACCCATCGGAACGAAGTCAGGCTTAATGCAACCAATCGACATTAGTCATGGCGCTTCAATGCGCATCCAGCGACTGAAGCAGACCACGGACGTTGATGGAAGATGCATTTGGCCTGTCAACGATATCCAAACAAATAAAATACCTTTGTACAACTTTTGTTTTTCCTGATCAATCCCGCGACGCATGGGCAATGATCAACAGAATATTGTCAACCGTTGGGATCGGAGATAAATCATCAATGAAAGTGGTAGCAGGCTCTCTATGAACACAACACGTCGCCAGCTCCTTGGTGCCACTGGTGCCTTCGGGTTAACAGCACTCGGCAGTCAATTGCATGCCAAGGCCGCTGAATCAGGTTCGTTACCAACAACTGTCGATGTTGTCGTCATCGGGGCAGGACTGTCCGGGCTGATGGCAGCCAGACAACTGCGCCAACAAGGATTGAAGGTTCACATTTTGGAAGCTCGTGAACGCACCGGTGGCCGGATGATCCGGCAGACCACCGACACTGGAGCCGTGATCGATCTCGGTGGTCAGTGGGGTGGCGAAACCCACCATCGCTTCAAATCCTTGGTGGCTGAACTCGGGCTTGAGACGTTTCCCAGCTTTTACGACGGAAAGGGCGTTCTGGTGTGGGACCGGCAGCGGATTGAGGCGGACATGGCCAAAACTCCGGAAACCAGTGTGCTGCTTTTTGACAGCGAACAGATCCAACAACCCTCAGCCGAGATTGCCAAAGCAAAAGCAGCGATGAAGGCTTTCCGTGAGATCGCTGCCTCTGTGAATCCCTCCCGCCCATGGGATGCCCCGAATGCCGCTGAGTTGGATCGCACGACGATCCGGGCCTGGTGCGACAAGAACAGTGGTTCTCGTTTGAGCGATTTCGAACTGGAGTGGCTTTCCGTCGTCGGTGGATCAGGTGGGTTCGATCCCTGGGATGCCTCCATCCTTCATCTGGCCTGGACTCAATCGGTCGCGCCCCAAGATGAGGCACCGGAAGCCTGGCTCCTCAAAGGTGCTGCAGGCCAGGTCGCTGAACGGTTGAGTGCGGAATTGAGGGCCCACATCAGCCTGAATTCTCCGGTGCACGCGATCGAGCAGACCGACAGCAACGTCAGCGTTCATTTCGGCGGTGGCCAAAGAATCGAAGCGAAAGCGGCCATCGTTGCGATCCCACCACCGCTGCGCCAACGCATCACATTCACACCCGATCTCTCACCGGAAACCCGCTCGTTCCTGCAACGAAGTCCGATGGGTTCGATGATCAAAGTCTTCGCGATCTACAAAACTGCTTATTGGCGTCGCAAGAATCTCAACGGCTTCGGTGTAGGCAATCTCAAAACGCTGGAACTCACAGCGGACAGTTCCCTCCCGAGCGGAACACCTGGAATCCTCGCCAGCTTTGTGACGGCCAGTGCGGCAGTTGCTTTTCAGCAAATGACAGTGCAGCAGCAACGCCGTGCGGTGCTAGACGATCTGATTGCTTACTGGGGCCCCGAAGCAGGGGAGCCCGAAGAAGTGATCATTCAGAACTGGAATGAAGAAACCTGGTCGACCGGCGCATTCACCAGCTTCGTGACCCCCGGAGCCTGGACCACCTACGGCCGGGACTGGCAACAGTCCCATGGACGGGTCCATTGGGCCGGAACTGAGGCCTCCACGCGATGGCCAGGTTACTTCGAGGGGGCAATCGA
>CAZJLQ010000187.1:0-3736 GCA_964546675.1 uncultured Synechococcus sp. | reverse complement strand
GTTGTTGGAGTGATGTCCGTGTCCTCAGTGGCTCAGCTTGCAGCCTTTGTCTTTCTAGCGCTGCAGTTCAATTCTGCTTTAGCTGATCAGGTCGAGATGTCGTGGTCTCCCGATCGTTCCGTGAGATATGAATGTGGTGATGAAGCTGATTCCTCTATTGGTTGTTTTAACACCTGGGTGCTTACCGAAGGTTCCGTGAGTGATGCGTCCATGGATGGTCATTGGCGTCCGGTGAAATGCATCAATCCGTCGATGTCTTCAGACGGAGGTTTGTGTTATCAGGGAGGTGTTGCTTGGTGGTACTGGAAACGAGGGGATCTGGGTGATCCGATTCTGTTTGATTTTGTCCATCGTGATTATGCCGGTCCGATGATCGATGGACGATGGCGAAATGACACGCCGAAAGGAGATGCCAGGTTGGATCGAAATCGAGATGGTTGTTATGTTGCCATGAAGCAAACCTACTGCATGGTCCCCATGCAGTAGTGGACTAATGGTTTGTATTTTTGATATTTTGTTGAAATAGTTTCGTTTTTGCTAGTTTTGTAGAGGTTTGTTTTTGCTGGTATTTGCAAATGAGTTTGTGATGCTTTGTGGCTTCTGGTGCTGTGCGGTGTGTTGAATGACTGTTCTCTTTTGATAGCGTGATCGCTCGATTGCGGATCAATGCATATTGGCGATACTTTTGAGGACTATTTGAAGTTAGCTTCTTCAATGGTTCTGCTTTTAATTGGTTGAATTCCATCGAGCCGTAGTGCTTTTGACGAGGAGGAGAACCACGCACAGGACGCCAATCAATGGCCCTGGGGGAAGATCTGCAACCATGGCCATTGACATCCCGCCGCCGCAGAGCAACAGGCCAGTGGCTGCCGAACGAAGCATCAAGCTCCGCAAACTGCTGCTGGCTTCAATGTGGATCAGAACTGGGGCGCACAGCAAGGCGATCACGAGAACGATTCCGACCGCCGTGATGGCACTGATCACCACCAAAGCGGTGATCACAATGGCGAGAAAACGGATTTGACTGACGGGGCGTTTTGCAGCAATGGCACCATCTGGATCAATGCCAATGAAGACCAGGTCTTCATAACGGGTCAGTAAAAGTATCGATAGTGCTGCCGTGGCAATGAAGGTGCGGATGAGATCCCCGCCGTTGGCGGCCAGCAAGTCTCCGAACAGAATGGTTTCCAGATCAACACGCGCCTGCAGCAATGGAACAAGCAGCACCCCTAATGCAGTGAACCCCGCAAGGACCGTGTTCATCGCGGCTTCTTCGCGACCTTTAAAATGTTGGTTGAGTTTTTCCGCAAGCAAGGCTCCAAGCAGTCCACTGATGAGTCCACCGATCGTGGGATCGAGCTCGAATGCCAAGGCAAGCACCAGCCCCGGTAAAACGGAGTGAGCCATCAAGTTGGCGAGTAAAATCCGCCGTTGTGTGATCAATAGTGCACCAGTCGTTGGACAGATTAATCCGATAAGAAGTGCCAGAAGCAATGGTGTTAACCACCAGAAATTGGGATCAATCACAGCAAGTACTTCCCATCATGCAGGTCAGATCCGTTAACTTTTCACGAACTTGTTGTGGCGTTCCTGATGCGAGAATTTTTTGGTCCAGAACAATAACTTGGTCGTAACTGTCCAGAGCTCGGCCCCAATCGTGGCTGCTCACCAACAACGTTTGCCCCTCCAGTGCTTGTTGCCGCATCACCATGAGGAGATGTTCACGGGTTGGAGGATCGATCGCGCTACACGGTTCGTCCAGCAACAACACCCCTGTTTGTTGCATCAGTGCACGGGCCAAAAGCACACGTTGTTGTTGCCCGCCGGATAAGCGGCTCAAACGCTTGGATGCCATTTCAACCATCCCCACGCGTTCCAGTGCGACATCAATGCTGAGGATGGAGGCGTGATTCGTTCGACAGGATTGCCCCAGTTTGACCATTTGTTTCACAGTGATCGGAAAAGACCAATCGATCGCCGCTCGTTGGGGCATCAAGCCGATTTCGCATTGACAATCCACCTGGCCTTTGGTCGCGGTTAGCCGACCCTGGAGGAGATGAAGCAGGGTTGATTTTCCTGCACCGTTTGGACCAACGAGGGCCGTGAGTGTCCCGGCCT
The DNA here is from genome assembly GCA_964546675.1 of uncultured Synechococcus sp. Lineage (GTDB taxonomy): Bacteria > Cyanobacteriota > Cyanobacteriia > PCC-6307 > Cyanobiaceae > Parasynechococcus. The sequence continues at coordinate 1,618 of CAZJLQ010000187.1, read as the reverse complement.
TCAGGTCCAAATTGACATCCTGAATTGTTTGCCGCCCCTCGTAGCTAAAGCACATGTCGCGTGCTTTGAGGTCTGTGCAAGTCGATAAATGGGAATTTTTCAAAAGACGGTGTGGTTCAGTTCATGATGCGGATCAAGTGCCGTTGTTGGGAGCGTGCATTTGCACATAATGATAATGATTCTCAGTGAGAAGTCCATTGTCTGCTCAGGTTTCGTCTCGCGCCAGTGTCGCCCTCTCTCTGGTTGCCATCACAACTTCCTTTGCTGTCGCTCCAGCCCAAGCAGCTCAGCCCACTGTTGTGGCGGTCGACGGAACTCTTTGCGATCTCACCCGCACGCTTGCTGGTTCTTCGGCGAAGGTGACTTGCTTGATCCCACCTGGTGGTGACCCTCACGGTTATCGGTTGAAACCGAGTGATAGGCAGGCTTTGTCTAAGGCTGCGCTCGTGGTGCACATTGGCTTTGGATTGACACCGGCAGCGAAGAAGATTTCGAGTTCCGGGAAAGTTGTTGCCGTTGGGGAAGCGGCCCTGCCGGGCTACAAGGGAAATGACCCACATGTTTGGCATTCGCCTGCCAACACGGCGGCAATCGTCAAAGTCGTCGCTAACAATTTGGCCCCCATCCTTCCTGCTGATCAGCGCTCAGCCTTGGCTGCACGCTCATCGAAGGCGCAAGCGGTTCTCGCCAATCTTGATCAGTGGGGCGCGTCTCAGGTCAATGGTCTCCCGAAGCCGAAACGTGTTCTTGTCACTGATCACAAGGCTTATAGCCATCTCACCGATCGCTATGGCATTGAGCAGATCACGATGCTGGACAGCTACACCACAGGAGGCGTTCTTCGTCCCTCGAGCCTGAAAAAGATCACCGAGGCCGTCAAAGCCTCGCAGGCCAAGACGATTTTTGCAGGCTCAGTTCCCACAACCAAAACTCTGAAACGCATTAGCCGCAGCACCGGCTTGCCGATCGCATCAACACCTCTCTACGCCGAGGGGTTGGCTCCTGGTCAATCGGCTGTTTCGACAGCAACCCTGAACATCTGCACCTTCGTCAAGGGCCAGGGCGGCAGTTGCGATCGCGTGGTTGCAGAGCAACTCGGAACGCAATGGAAGGCGATCCGTTGACCCTCTGATTGTTCAGATCTCTGTTGCCCCTTGCTGTGATGCCCCGAATGTCTCGTTTTCGTTTTTCACTCCTCGCCCTCCTCGCCCTTCCTCTTGTTTCCTCGTCTCCAGTGTTGGCCCATGGCTCCCACGGCGGCGGTGGTGGAGAAGCTCTGGAGGCCGGCGAGTTCGACTTCACTCCCGTCCTCACCATTGAGGGCCATGGCGGCTTGGAAACCAATTTGGAGGGAAGTCCATCGCATTACGCGTTCGACGGACTCTTTGGTGGGGTTTTTGAATGGGGTCTGGGAAATGGTGGCAGCCTCACGATCGAAGCGGCTGTTGGGCCCTCCATTGTTTGGGGTGAAGCCGAGCACTTCTATGGGAAGGTGCACATCCATGATCACGGCGATCACGATGACCATGCCGACCATGGTGAGCACGACGACCATGCTGATCACGGCGATCACGATGACCATGCCGACCATGGTGAGCACGACGACCACGATGATCAC
>CAZJLQ010000186.1:0-3747 GCA_964546675.1 uncultured Synechococcus sp. | reverse complement strand
TTCTTGCCTCAACGAACTGTCGCCAGGCTGAGCAGTGACTTGTGGACGCTTGATCCAAAAGTCTCATGTGAGACACATCATTAGTCTCAATGATCATCTTGCCTGAGACAGGCGATTCAGGTTGGGGTCTGCATTCCTCGGATCAAGAAATCAAAGTAGGGCGATGCCACTTTCACTTGTTGGTCGGAGAGAAGTACGAGAGCAGCTGTTTTCATCGCCTTCATCGCTTCGACCATTCCGGGCATCGGCACCCCGAGGCTGTTGTACATCTCGCGGGCTCCGATCAGACCTATGTCCTGAATCATCTCGGTGCTGCCTGCCAGAACTCCGTAGGTCACCAATCGGAGGTACCAGCTGTAATCGCGGAGGCATTGGGCCCTCTGTCGTTGTCCGTAGGCGTTTCCACCCGGAGCGACGTATTCAGGCTTGCGACTGAACAGCTGTTTTGCGGATTCATCAATGATCTTCTTTTCGTTCTCCGTCAGTACCTTCACGACGGAGACACGCATGGCACCCTGATCGAGGAAATCGACCATGGTGCGAAGTTCACCACTGGTGGGATACCGCAGATCATCATCGGCCTGAAGGATGAGATCCCGGACGACACTCATGGAACTGGGCAGGCTGTGTCGACTTTAGTGGTCATATGGGGTGGAGCCGCTTTGAGTTGCACCTGCTGTTACGCCATTGCAATGCCGAGACGGCGATTTCATGACTCCGATGACGTCAGCAACCGACACGGCACCAAGACCAGGCCGGCTGATCGAGGTGGAAGCCGTGGATCTCGATCGAGATGGTCGTGGGTTAGCCCGATGGATGGGTTGGGTGATCGTTGTTCCGGATCTGCTTCCCGGCGAAAAGGCTCAGGTTCAGCTTCAGCAGCGGCAACGGTCCCGCTGGTTGAGCCGCCGTGTTCGATTACTCCATCCCTCAGATGCCCGTCGCCGGCCGCCTTGCATCCTTGCGGCTGACTGCGGAGGCTGCACGCTGCAGCATCTGGATGACCCGTCCCAGGCGCGATGGAAACAGGCGACCCTCGCGGAAACCCTTCGCCGTCTCGGCCAGATCAGCACCGACCCGGACCCCGTTCTCAGCGATCTGCACCGGTCGTTCGGGTACAGGAATCGCGCCCTGATCCCCCTCCATCGTGCTGCGGATGGTCGACTGCGTCTCGGTTATTTCAAACGCGGTAGCCACCGCATCGTTAACCTCAACCGCTGCCCAGTCCTCGATCCGCGCCTCGATGCGCTGATTCAGCCACTCAAAAACGACTTGCAGGACACTGGCTGGCCAGCTGACCATGACTTGCAGACGGGCTCTGGACTGCGGCACTTGGGTCTGCGGTTGGCCCATCAGTCCGGTGAATTGTTGATCACACTGGTCAGCAGCCATGCGGCTTTACCGGGTCTGAAGTCTCTCGCTGAACGATGGATGGCCCGGTGGTCGGAGCTGCGCGGCGTGACACTCAACCTGCAGCCCAAACGGAGCAATCTGATTCTCGGGACGGACACGCGGCTAATCGCAGGATGCGAGACGGTTGAGGAACGCATCTGCGGTCAACGGCTCCAGCTGGCCACAACGACCTTTTTCCAGGTCAACACACTTCAGGCTGAAGCGATCGTGACCGTCTTGCGCCAGTGGTTCCTGAAGACCCTTGGTCGCGGAAGGCTGGTGGATGCCTACTGCGGGGTTGGCACCATCAGTCTTCCCTTGGCCGCGGTTGGGTTTGATGTCTTGGGCATCGAGCTGCATGCCTCCTCCGTCGATCAGGCTGTGTCCAACGCGGCGTTAAACGGTTTGTCCCCTCGCTGTCGTTTCATCGCGGGTGATGTCGCCGATCAACTGGCGCAGGCGTTGCCGGGCACAGACGCTCTCGTGCTGGATCCGCCTCGCCGGGGGCTGGACCAACGAGTCGTTAAGGCCATTCTGGAGAGCCCTCCTCCTTTGCTGGCCTATCTCAGTTGCGATCCAGCAACCCAAGCCAGGGACCTCAAGACCCTGATGGGTTCAGAGGGTGCCTACCGGTTGCATCGGCTTCAGCCGGTGGACTTTTTCCCTCAGACAACCCATCTGGAGTCACTGGCTCTGTTGGAGCGAATCAGCTGCGGAGTTCAGCCTTGAACTGCTTCACAAGCGCCGATCTCACCTTGTCATGAACAGGCTGGACGTCTTCATCCTTGAGGGTGTTTTTGCCGCGGTAGCGGAGACGAAAGGCCTGACTGACTTTGTCGTCCCCCAGTTGTGCTCCTTCGAAGCGATCCAGAAGATCGACGTGCTCGAGCAGTGGCTTACCGGCTTTGCGGATGGCCTGCATCAACAGAGCTGAAGGACAGCTGCGGTCGACGACGACAGCCAGATCCCGTTCACTGGCAGGAACTGTCGGAAAGGTTTTGAACGTTGGGATCCAGCGGTTGCTCCGCGTTGCCGCCTCCAGCAACCGTTGAAAATCGAGCTCAAACAGATAGGTGGCTTCGGGGAGATCTCGCTGTTCTGCAATGGAGGGGTGCAGCTGCCCGAAACAGCCGAGAGGACGGCCTTCAAGGACGAGGGTTGCAGCCCTGCCTGGGTGTAGCCGTTCATCTTCATTCAAGACACGATCGCTGATCTCCAAATGCAGTCCTTGCATCACCTGGGTTAGGCAGCCACGGGCGTCGTAATACGTCGGCATCTCTGGTTTCCCACTGTTCGTCCAACGCTCCAGTCGACGTTCAGCGCAGATCACTCCCGACAGAACGGCGTGCTGCGTCACGGCAGAGGATGTGCCCGCGTAGGTCTGGCCAATTTCAAAAATCCAGCAACCGGGGCGAGAAGCCTGAATGTTGCGGGCACAGATCTGAAGGTGTTCCTCCCAGAGATTGGTTCGAAGGTGGCTGGTTTCCGCAAGAAGTGGGTTGCTGATCGCAATGCGATCCGGATCCTGATCTGAAGCGCCGACAAGAGAGAGCGTTGTGACTTCCTGCAGGCCGCTGGCGCAGAGAAGGCGTCTGAGTTTCCGTTCAGCCTGCTGTTTGTCGGTCAGGGCGCCTGGTTCAAGCGGAGCGGGCAGATGAGCGCCGAAACGATCAAATCCTGTGAGTCGCGCAACCTCTTCAATCAGGTCAACTTCCCGGTGAAGATCCTGGCGCCTGGAGGGTGGTGGAACCACTTGCCAACCGTCATCGCAGGGGGCGAGTTGGCAGCCCAAGGCCGTCAGGGACTGTTCGATGGCCTGGTCGTTGAGCGTCTCCGGGCCCTGCTTGGTGGCGAGCGGCCCGAGCAGTCGATGAAGTGCGTTCCGGCGAAGCAGGACAGGGGCAAGATCCGTCGGCACGTCCCCACAAACCCAGCGTCCCTGTTCCGATGCTGCAAATTCATCGCAGAGCAAGTCGGAAGCTCGTGCTGAGCAGGGAAGGGTGAGATCGACCGGAAGTCCTTTCTCGAAACGGGCACTTGCATCGGTGCGAAGACCGACGGCCCGAGCGGTGTTGCGAACGGCAGCGGGACTGAACATTGCCGCCTCAAGCCAGATGCGTTGGGTGGATGCTGTGACGGAACTGGCCAGACTTCCCATCACCCCTGCCAGGGCGATCGGCAGGTCATGGCAGGTGACGAGCTGGCAGCGGTTGGTCAGCGTGAGTTCACGGCCGTCAAGCCCGGTGAAGGCTTCACCATCACGGGCCAGTCGGACTCCGAAATCATGGGCAGACACTGGTTTTCCCGTCAGTGTCTCGAGGGCATCGGCATCGAAGGCATGGAGAGGCTGCCCCT
>CAZJLQ010000185.1:0-3751 GCA_964546675.1 uncultured Synechococcus sp. | reverse complement strand
TTCTGGCTCTCTTTGGTGGTCTGATTTCCCGGGTTGCTGCAGAGGAATACTGGATGTGAATCCATGGTTGAGGGCGTCAGACTTGTACGATCCGGCCCTCATCTCTCAGGCACTCCATTCAAAGTGCCTGCAGGGGTTCAACCGACATCGCGGTGCGTGCGCTGCTCCTGATGTCGGCCCCCAAACCCATCAAAGCTGTCGATCGCCAGGGGGCTGTTGCCTTCCCCTCAGCTCAAATCAAAGCGATCGAGATTCATCACTTTGCACCAGGCTGCAACGAAGTCCTTGAGGAACATCGATTCTCCTCCCGCCTGGGCATAAACCTCGCAGATGGCGCGCAGCTGAGCGTTCGACCCAAAAACAAGATCTGCGCGTGTCGCCGTCCAACGACGTTCGCCGCTTCCCCGCTCTACGCCTTCGTAGAGCTGATTGTCCCCTTCAATTGCGCGCCATTCGGTACCCATATCGAGCAGGTTCAGAAAGAAATCATTGGTCAGTTGTCCGCAACGCGATGTCAGAACACCGTGGCTTGATCCATCCCAATTGGTGTTGAGCACCCGCAGACCGCCTACAAGCACTGTCATCTCGGGGGCACTGAGGGTAAGCAGCTGTGCTCGATCCACCAGCAGTTGCTCGGCGGGAACATCAACCCCCGAACGCATGTAGTTGCGGAAACCATCCGCAATCGGTTTGAGAGAGGAAAACGATGCGGCATCGGTCTGCGCCTCCGTTGCGTCCATCCGGCCAGGCGTAAAGGGAATGGCCAGGGTTTGTCCGGCAGCTTCAGCGGCCAACTCAAGTCCGACACCTCCGCCAAGAACGATCAGATCCGCCAGCGATACCTGCAATCCCACCCGACATTTGGCGTGAAATGCGGACTGGATGGTCTGAAGTGTCCGTAAAACTTTGCTGAGCTGAGCCGGTTGATTCACGTCCCAGCTGCTCTGAGGCGCCAAACGGATTCGAGCACCATTGGCACCACCGCGCTTGTCCGAACCTCGAAACGTGGATGCCGATCCCCAGGCAACACCCACCAATTCTGAAACGGTCAGACCACTGCCCCGAAGCTGCTGCTTGAGGACGTCGACATCGGCCGCTTCAACCAGGTCGTGATTGACAGCGGGGATGGCGTCCTGCCAGATCAACACCTCTTCAGGAATTTCCGGTCCTAAATAAAGCGCACGTGGCCCAAGATCACGGTGCGTGAGCTTGAACCAAGCCCGGGAAAATGCATCTGCAAAGGCCTGTTGATCCTCATGAAATTTCCGAGCGATTGGCTCATAGATCGGATCAAATTTCAAGGAAAGATCCGCCGTCGTCATCATCGGCGGTGCTTTTTTTGAGGGATCGTGGGCATCGGGAATTAGATGCTCCTCCTTCACGTTCTTGGGTGTCCACTGCCATGCACCGGCCGGACTTTTCGTCAGATCCCAGTCATACGTGAACATCATCTCGAAATACCCCCCATCCCAGCGGGTGGGATGGGGCTTCCAGGCACCTTCGATTCCACTTGAAATGGTGTGCACGCCCTTTCCTGTCTCGAACTGGCTGTGCCAACCGAGCCCCTGCTGCTCCATGCCTCCCCCTTCGGGTTCTGCACCCACATGACCGGCATCGGCAGCACCGTGGGCTTTACCGAAGGTGTGACCTCCCGCCACCAGGGCGACCGTCTCCTCATTGTTCATCCCCATCCGCGCGAAGGTGTCGCGCACCTCACGGGCTGATGCCAGAGGATCAGGGTTTCCCTCCGGGCCTTCCGGATTCACGTAGATCAATCCCATTTCAGTTGCGGAGAGGGGTTGTTCGAGCTCTCCCTTCTCGTTGTGCCGTTCGTCGGTCAACCAGCTGGTTTCCGTCCCCCAGTGGATGTCGGCTTCCGGCTCCCAGATATCAACACGCCCTCCGGCGAAACCGAAGGTTTTCAAACCCATCGACTCCAGGGCGCAATTGCCCGCAAGGATCATCAGATCGGCCCAGGAAATGCTGGTGCCGTACTTCTGCTTCACCGGCCAAAGCAGACGGCGCGCCTTGTCGATGTTGATGTTGTCGGGCCAGCTGTTCAGCGGGGCAAAACGCTGGTTGCCGTGGCCACCACCGCCACGACCATCAGCACTGCGGTAGGTGCCCGCGCTGTGCCACGCCATCCGGATGAACAAACCGCCGTAATGTCCCCAGTCGGCTGGCCACCAATCCTGGGATTCCGACATCAAGATGTGGAGATCTTGTTTCAACGCCTGGAAATCAAGGCTCCGAAAAGCCTTGGCGTAGTCGAACGCATTCCCGAGCGGATTGGCGCTGGGGTTCTGCTGATGAAGGATGCTGAGGTCCAGCTGATTCGGCCACCAGTTCCTGTTCTTGGTGCCTCCGGCAGGAGTCACCGCACCGCTGCGTGCGGAAAACGGACACTTGCTCATGAATCAGTCAAATGTTGGCTGGACCTGTCATCAATGTGTTCCTGAAAAGTGTCGAAGCATTTTTATTCGGCGAATCTCTATGTTTCAAACAGGTTTAAGCCCTGACGGCGATCAGCATGCCGAGCGTTGATCTCGCCGTAGTCGGAGGCGGACTCGCCGCTTGCAGCCTCGTTGCCCAGCTGCGTCAACGCCGTTTCCAGGGCACGATTGGATTGGTGGAGGCAGGTCGTGGACCCGGTGGCCGTTCCTCCAGCCGCGAAAGCCGCACGGCTCCTGGCTGGCGACTCGATCACGGAGCACCCTGCTTCAATCTCACAGAACCGCCGCCCGATGAACTCCAATCACTTCTCAACCGATTGGAAAGGGAGGGGCATCTGATCCCAGATTGTCGACCAATCGTGGGCTTGAACAGCGCAGGCCATTTCACACAGGCACCTGATAACGCCCTACTGACGGGGAAACAGTTTCGAGGTCAGCCCAGCATGGCCAGTGTCTGCGAAGGCCTTCTGATGATGGCTGATCCGTTTCTGCAGACCCACTACAACAAACGGATTCGCTGGCTGGAACGCGACCGCAACCAATGGCTGTTGTCCACAGAGGACAAAGCCTGGACCTTGGCCGCTGAGCGGATGGTTTTGAGCGGCAATCTGCTGGCACACCCCCGGGGAAAAATATTGCTTGGTTGGGATGCGGTTCCATTGCGGTCAGCCATCGCGAAAGGACTCGACACGCAGCTTGATGACGTCCTGAGCTGCGTCAGCGCTTCAAGAGCCAGCATCCGTTGGACGTGCATGATTCAACTCAGCGATACCCAGCGACCGGAGATCACAACGGACTGGCCAGGTCAGATCTGGCTGGATGAAGGGGCTCAGAACCGTTGGCCCGTGGAGCGAATGATCCTGCAGCCGCAACAGAGCGGGGGCATCGGGCTGGTGATTCACGGCATCCAGGAATCGGAACCATGCATCAGCCCAGGGAAACAAGGCCCCACTGCCCAAGCGCGCGAAAGGATGGTTCTTGATGTTTTGCCTGATCTTCTTGCCTGCCTGCCCGGTGGCGAGTCCTTCCTGAATGAAGCCCGGTCATGGGGAGTGATGCGGTGGGGGGCCGCACAACCACTGAACAATCCACTGCCGAGCTCACTGCAATGGTGCGCAGACAGCGCCATTGGGTTCTGTGGAGATTGGATCGAGACCCCGGGTTTCGGACGAGCCGAGGGAGCACTCCGAAGCGCGATCAACCTGGCGGGGATGCTGACCCCCAGCAGCTAAAATATTCAAGACGGGGAGTGGCGCAGTTTGGTAGCGCGCTTGCTTTGGGAGCAAGATGCCGCAGGT
>CAZJLQ010000184.1:0-3761 GCA_964546675.1 uncultured Synechococcus sp. | reverse complement strand
TGCAAGAGCAAGGTGCCCTTGATGGATTGTTCTGCGCCAGTAGCCCCCTGGATCTGGCTGCTTGCAGTGGCTCGATCGAACGACCGCGTAATCGGATCTATCAGCGTTGGCTGCTGCAGCGGCTGGTGCGGCAAACCGCCTCAGATCCATTCGGCATTTCCACGACGGAACGAATTTGCCTCTGCGGGGATGCTTCCCCCAAAACGATCCGTGCCTTCGACACTGCCATCACGGCACCACGCTGGGGATATGACGGTGTTGAGGACTACTACCGAACCGCTTCGCCCCTAAAGCGGTTGCGAGGGGCTGCAGGGAAATTCCCTCTCACCCTCCTTTTGCAGGCTCTGGATGATCCATGGGTTCCAGCGGCGGCCGCGATGGATTTGGCTGAGTCTCTGCCGGAGCGATCACAAGTGCAGGTGGTGATCACGTCGAAGGGAGGACATAACGGTTTCCATGGGCGCGGTGGATGTTGGGGCGATCACCTGGCGGCGGAGTGGTTGTCTTCACTTGTTCTTGATGCCGTTTGAGAGTGTCTGGTTTGAACGTAAATGCATCTAATGGCTTGAGATTCATCATGCTTTAAGGCGGTATTCATCTCATGCTCATCAAAGAAAGAAGTTAAAAAGTCATCATTGAGCTGTTGGCTGCACAGTCTAATCATGAAGAATGAGAGAGATCAGCGCGAAAGTTATGTTTTGATGGTGGAGGAAGATTTTCAGGTTCTCAAGGGATCGCTTGATCGTGTCATCGTGAAGTATTTTGAGGGGCTTGGATGGAGTCCAGCTGTTTCAAATATGACGACAGAAGTTGATACTTGATGGTTGAAATAGCCGAAAATTTTTTTGTGTTTGACTTAAAGATTGATTTTTGGGTGGTGTCCCGGATTTTGTTCTTTGATGATTCAGGTTTTGAGGGATTGGTGCCTCGTCGCTTTGTTCTGCAAGGAGGTAAACTGCCTGTAGGGCTTTGGGTGGGTTATTGCCCTTGTTGTTAGGGGCTGCTCGATGCTTAAGGGGAATAAGGTTTTAGGGGAAGTCCTGATTCGCTGGTTGGATCTATTTGTGGGAATGAGTTGATTGAAGGTGGAAGTAATGATTCGAGTTGAGGATAAGTGTGAGTGTGTTATGGGGTGAATGGAGTTTCTCTGTGAATCCACTTTTGAACCGGATTTTGGTTGATGATGTGTTCGTTAAGGATCACTTGAATTTTATTGGGCGTTACGTCTGAATACCAGATGCCCTCAGGCCAGATGAGGAGAATTGGTCCGCGTTCGCAGATGCGTAGGCAATCAGCTTTGCTTCTTAGAACAACTCCTTCGGGACGATCAGGTTTTTCAAGGCCGAGTTCTTTCACCATCCTTTTCAATTCCGACCAGCTTTCTGCTCCTATGGCCGGGTCGCAGCATTTGGCTTTGGAAGGGGTTGCACAAAGAAGCAAATGATGGCTGACCTTCAGGTTGGTCACGCGGCCATTGCTGTGAGGGCGATGGTTCGGCTGGTTCCTTGCCTCACCTTGTCCCGAACTGTCGTCCGCGCCCACTGATCGACAGCGAGTACATCATCAAGCTGCGGATGATTGATCAGATCCTGTTTGTGTTTGTCGCAGGTTGCTTCAATCACATCGGGAATGTCGAGGAAATGGATGCGTTCCTCAAGGAACTGAGCCACGGCTTCTTCATTGGCTGCATTCAGAACGGCGGGCATTGTTCCTCCGGCACGACCAGCGGCGTAGGCCAATTCCATGCAGGGATATTTCGCTGTATCCGGCGATCTGAATGTGAGCTGTCCCACCTGGGTGAGATCCAGGCGTGGCCATGGTGTTTCCAGGCGCGATGGCCAGGAGAGGCAATACAGGATCGGTAATTTCATGTCCGGCCACCCCAGCTGAGCCAGCACGGAAGAATCGGCCAGCTCAATCATGGAATGGATGATGCTTTGCGGGTGGATCACGATCTCGATGTGGTCGTAGTCGAGGCCAAACAAGTAGTGCGCCTCGATCACTTCCAGACCCTTGTTCATCAGGGTCGCTGAATCAACGGTGATCTTCCGTCCCATGCTCCAGTTCGGATGGCTGGTGGCATCGGCCACCGTGGCTCGCTCAAGGGCCTTCGCATCCCAGTCGCGGAAGGCCCCTCCGGATGCGGTGAGCTGAATGCGTCGCAGTCCTGGTGTTGGTACACCGGTGGAAAGGCGTGCATTTTCGGCCCAAGGGGTGCCCTGCAGGCACTGGAAGATTGCGGAGTGCTCTGAATCCGCAGGCAGGAGCCGGCTGCCGCTCTTCTTCAGTTCTGGCAGCACAACCGGCCCGGCTGCGATCAGCGTTTCCTTGTTGGCGAGAGCAAGATCTTTGCCAGCCCGGATGGCCGCCAAGGTCGGCAGAAGCCCTGCACATCCAACGATGCCGGTGACGACAAGGTCGGCCGTCTCCCAGGAGGCGGCGATGTTGAGGCCCTCCGCTCCACCAACCAGTTGTGGTTCCCGTGCAGGCTTCTGATCACCTGCCAGATGCTTCAGCCTTTGCCTTAGTTCAGGAAGAAGACTGTCGTCTGCCAGCGCTACAAGTTCCGGCTCATGCCGCTGAATTTGTTCAACAAGAAGAGGCAGGTTGCGTCCTGCTGTTAAAGCCACCACACGGAACTGTTCTGGGAATTCCTCGGCGATCTGGAGTGTCTGGGTTCCGATCGAACCGGTGGACCCCAGAACGCTGATGGCTTTCACAGGGGAACGGCAAGTCGCAACAGTCTCCCATCAAGAATGACGATCACTGGCAAGCTGCCCTCCAGCAATGGTTGATTGATCGCGATGGCGGCACGGGAGCAATGGCGCTCGGGGCTTGGGTTTGTTCTCGCCGCAGCGGGCAGCGCAGTGGGTTTGGGCAATCTCTGGGGCTTCGCCTATCGCGCCTCTCAGGGAGGTGGTGGTGCGTTCCTGGTTCTCTACGTCCTGATCGTGTTGGTGGTCTGCCTGCCGGTGCTTGTCGCAGAGATGGTGCTGGGCCGTAGTACCGGGAAGAGCCCGCTCTTGGCGCCGGTTCAGGCCGCTGGTCGCACCTGGCAGCCGCTCGGCTGGTTGTTCGTGTTGGCAGCCTCAGGAATCCTGGCCTTTTATGCCGTTCTGATGGGCTGGACTGGTGCCACGCTTGTACAGACGCTGAGCCAGGGCCTACCCGCGGACAAACTGGCGGCGCAGGAGTTCTTCGAGGGGCTGAGTGGTGGCAACTCTGCCCTGATCGGACAGTTTCTCAGCCTGATTGCAACGGCCACAGTCGTCGCGGCAGGTGTTCGGGGTGGCATCGAGCGACTCTCCCGCTGGGGGCTGCCCCTTCTGTTTGTGCTTCTGGTCGGCCTCGCGATCTGGGCAGCGGGGCTTGACGGTGCGGGTGAGGGATATCGAACGTTCCTGCTGCGTTGGGATAGCTCTCAGCTCACAAATCTCACCACCATTCGCAACGCCTTTACCCAGGCGTTCTTCTCGATCGGAACCGGAATCGGTTGCATCCTTGCCTATGCGGCCTATCTCGATAGCAATGCTCGCCTTCCAAGAGAAGCGGTCGCCGTTGTCGGGATGGATACGGCCGTTGGTGTTCTCGCCGGCATGGTCACGTTCCCTGTTGTGATGAGTTTTGATCTTCAGGGACTCATCAGTGCATCCACGCTTGGGACGATCTTCATTGCATTGCCAACCGGCTTGGCGTCACTCGGATCGGCAGGTCAGCTCGTTGCGATTCTCTTTTTTGGTCTGGCCTTGATTGCTGCAATC
>CAZJLQ010000183.1:0-3765 GCA_964546675.1 uncultured Synechococcus sp. | reverse complement strand
ACGAGTACACCCTTGCAAACAACCCGGCTCAAAAAAGCGAGAAACCCCGGAGCGACGAAATGTCGACAAGAAAAGGAAGGAACACCAAAAGACAGATAAGTTACTTTTAGTAGAATCAAATGTTCTTGCGGATTGCTCGAGACCAATGAAATCCTTTTCCAAGTAAACCGTGCAGTTCAGATTTGCATTAGTGGCAACCCTTAGTCCTTCCACCCTGTTCTAAACAGCACCAAATCATTTCTTAAAATAACCCCAGGAATCTGTTTGACAACAAGAGTCTGCGCCCAGTTCAGACACTGAGGTGATCGGCACATTCCAAGACGCTTCTCCATCTGGCTCTCCGATTTGCACCGTGCATCAAGGATTTGTTGCATACCCTTGTCTCCCACCGGCCTTCGGAAGATCAATGGCAAAGCTGATCTGCTGCGTTCTGTCGGCCTTCGCACTGCTGCTGTCGAACCCAAGCTTGGCCTGGGCACAGGTGCATCAACATCAAAACGAAAATGGCAGAGCCATGGTTCGCAGCCTCGAAAGCCTGCGCGACCTTGATTACGACAGCTGGCAGGCTGTGGCCTACCGCGAGGGACCTCCGGGAGAGCCCGTGATCCTGAGAATTGTGGGCTACCCCGGAAAGGTACGGCTCGATCACCCTGCCAGCATGAGTGTCGCTTCCGGTCGGCGCGCCTGGCAGCTGGCGGACATCACCCTCAACAACCCGGTCCTGGTTGACGATGGCAGGGAGGCTGCCGCTGAATTCGACCTCGATCCACTGCTTGAGGACCTCAGCAACAACCGACCGCTGCGGCTCGAACTTCCTGGAGTCTTCAGCGAGCTTCCCGTACCGCCCTATGTCGTCGGCGAATGGCGCTCCCTGCAAACCATGCCCCTGGACTGATGTGGGAACGGTGGATGTGGCGGGCACTGCAACTCGCAGCCTTGGCTGATGGTCACACCAGTCCCAACCCGCTGGTTGGAGCCGTCGTTCTCGATCGCCAGGGAGTTCTGGTCGGGGAGGGATTTCATGCAAAAGCAGGCCGACCCCACGCCGAGGTAGGGGCTCTCGCTCAGGCCGGACAAGACGCTCGCGGTGGAACCTTGATCGTGACCCTCGAGCCCTGCTGCCACCACGGCAAAACACCCCCCTGTACAGAAGCCGTGCTCAAGGCCGGCATTCAACGGGTTGTGATCGCACTTGAAGATCCGGATCCACGCGTCGCCGGCAACGGAATCACTGTTTTGAAAGACCATGGCCTTGAGGTGATTCAGGGGGTTCTCAGGGCCGAAGCCGCTGAACAGAACAGGGCATTCCTGCATCGGGTCCGCACGGGGCGTCCCTGGGGGGTGTTGAAGTGGGCCATGAGTCTTGACGGACGAACTGCGCTGTCGAACGGCCAAAGTCAATGGATTTCAGGACCCATGGCCCGTCGCTGGGTCCATGCCTTACGGGCCGGGTGTGATGCCGTCATCGTGGGAGGGGGGACGGTGCGCAGTGATGACCCCCTCCTCACAACGCGAGGACGAAGGGAACCTGAGCCGTTGCGGGTGGTCTTGTCGAGAAGCCTGGACCTGCCATCGTCAGCACAGCTCTGGAACACCGAAACAGCAGCCACGCTTGTGGCCCACGGCCCCGATGGCGTGAACCGATCGCTGCCAGCTGGTCCTGAACGATTGGCTTTACCCCAATGTGATCCGAAACATCTGATGGAAAGCCTGGCCGCGAGGGGATGCAACCGGGTCCTGTGGGAATGCGGGCCTGAACTTTCAGCTGCAGCGATCCGCCAAGGCTGTGTGCAGGAAATTGCCGCTGTTGTTGCCCCCAAACTTCTGGGTGGCATTGCTGCGCAAACAGCACTAGCAGAGCTGGGATTTTCCAGCATGAACCAGATCAGATCCCTAACGTCCATGCGCATGACACAGCTCGATCGCGACCTCCTGATTCAGAGCCGTTCCGAGGGTTGAGTCGCTTGCATCGTGGAGACGAAACGGCCGATCAGAACTCCCATCACGACCGCCAGATAGAGCGGCCCGATGATGCTGGTGGAGACACTGACGATCCTGGATACGGGAAGCATTGGGTTGATATCACCGAATCCAACGGTGGTTAAGCAAACGAAGGCGAAATAGGTGATCTGGGAAAACACCGCACCAACGCTCAGGACATTGACACTTCCTGATTGCGCCATGTTGGTTGCCAGATCCAGAGGGGCGAAGCTCCCCGGTTGGATGGTTTCAATCGCCCCCATGATGAGCCCAGCCGTCAGGCCGAGGTGGAGATAGCCAGCGATGGCCCCCATCAACATCGACTCATTGATCACGGGCTCCCTGGCAATCCGGCTGATCAGTCGACGGATGCTCCAAGCCACCAGCAGCCCCCAGCTCAGGGCCAGGGGCACGCCGCTGTAAATCAGCTCCAAAGGAGTCAACAACCAGAGCCACATTGCAGTAACTGCAACACCTCCAAGCAGGCGATACAGCCGGTTCGACCAAACATGACTGTCACTGTCCCTGACCATGACCTGGGTCAACAACAGTGCGATGAGGGAATAGAGGAAGAACTTGACGCGGATGAGGGTTGGGAAGGCAAGGCAGGCCAGCAGGAGCAGCGTCAGCACCAGGAGCAATTTCAACTGGGCGCTGCTCTTGAGGATTGGGCGTCGAATCTGAGGCAAACGTTGCGTGGCCACTCAGTTGAGCCCAGAGTCCACCAGAGAATCGGCCTGTCAAGCCAAGCGGTCAGAGAAACGACAGCTGCTGACCGCCCTCGGAGGTCAGCTGATGTCCTGATCTGATGCTTGACCAGCCATTTGGGGAACCGGGATCCATCATCGGCTCAAGGTTGCGCCGATGGGCATGGTCTCCGGGCTCCAACCAAACGTCTTCGAGCCCTGGCGGAATCACCACCGGCATCCGATCGTGAAGTGGAGCAACCAAGGCATTGGCGGCCGTGGTGATCACACAGCAGGTCTCAACTTCACTGCCATCCGCTCCGATCCATCGGTCCCATAGCCCCGCAAGCCAGAACAGATCGCCATCGTCGCGCAGGATCAGATTGTTTTTCTCCAGATATCCGGAACAGGGAAGCAAGCAGCGGTGATGACGCCAGGGCCCACGAAAACTTGGTTTCTCAGCGATGGTTTCCGCACGGGCGTTGATCGGACGGGCAGCGCGAGTGGGATCTTTCACCCAGCTCGGCAGCAATCCCCACAGCATGTGAACCAACTGATCGCGGCCGTGATCCCTCCGCAGCACCAGAACGGGTTCAAAAGGACGAACCAGTGCACGGGGGGTGTAATAAGCCAACCAGCTCTCGTCGTCATGGGTGAGCCAGGGGTCAAGACGCTCCCTCAGAACATCCGTAGGGGCCTCGAGCTTGTAGCGACCGCACATCCCTAAACGATAGGGGCGTTCGGTTCTCCCACCTGTTGTGAAGCCAACGACCGGATGATCCCTCGTAGCGTGAGCGGATTCAGGCTCTGATCCATGCCGATCCGACAGGATGACAACCGCCCGAATCGTCGATTCGGAATCATCAACATCGTGTTGATCGCCTTCGGGGTGTTGTTGCTTGTCAGCAGTTTCATTCCCAACCCAGCCAACCAAGTCCCGAGGGTTCCCTATTCCTTGTTCATCGACCAGGTGAACGATGGGGTTGTCAAACGCGCCTACATCACGCAGGAACAGATTCGCTACGAACTCGCAGAGCCTGAAGAGGGCTCACCTCCTGTGCTGGCAACGACGCCGATCTTTGACATGGATCTGCCTCAG
>CAZJLQ010000182.1:0-3794 GCA_964546675.1 uncultured Synechococcus sp. | reverse complement strand
ATTTTCAAAGGTAGTGTTCTCAAGATTGGCCCCCTGCAAGATTGTTTTTGTAAAGTCAATCTCTTTAAATGTTGAGTCTGATAGGTTTGATTCTTGAATGATGGCATCTGATTGGTTGCTTTCATCATCATTATGATCAGGTGTATATGGTGAAAGATCTGTGTCAACAATCTTTCCGCCATTGAAGATTGCATTAGAAAGATCCGCTCCCTTTATCTGAAAGCCGTCTAAGTCGATGCCGCTAAAGGTTTTATTGCGGAGCTTGATGGCGTGCAAAGGCTTATATCTTTTGTCTAATTTGTCGATATCATCACTTAAATCAGCACCTTCAAGGCGAAGGTTTATCGGGTTAATATTGTTATTTTTCCAAATCGAGCCGGCAAAAACCGCATTTTTTAGCCTCGGCGTTGCCATGATTGTATTGTCTAATTCTGCATTTTCAAAATTTGCCCCATTAAATCGACCAAAGTTAAAGGTTGTCTCATAAAAGCTCCCAGATTTTAGTATTGCATCATGAAACCATGAATTTTGAATAAATGTTTCACGAAAACTCGCAGATTTTAGTATTGCATCATTAAAATTTGATTGAAGAATCGTAGCTTTATCAAAAATAGCGTCCTGTAGATCGGCTCCTTTGTCATATTCATATTGTTCATTTTCATAATCTCCTCCTCTGTTAAACCTAGACCTATTAATCGTAGCATCTTGGAAAATAGCGTCTTGTAAATCTGCTCCTGATAAATTAACTCTCTGTAGATCAGCTTCTTGAAATTGAGCGTTGTCTAGATTAGCTCCTGATAAAGTAACATCGCGTAAGCGAGTGTCTTGAAATTGAGCCTCACTCAATTCTGCTTTCGTTAAATTAATTTCATTAATTCTTTTTTTCTTGAGATTCACACCTGTTAAGGCGACGTCACCGTTTTGTATTTGATCTTCAATTGTCTTGAGATCGAACTTGCGTAAATCTGCGTCTTCAAGCGACGTTAGTTTATCAGTTCTTAGAGTCGTATTATCAAAAACTGCATTTTTAAATGTTGCATCGACTAAATCTGTGTCTATTAGGATAGTATTCTTAAGGGTTGTGCCATTGAGATTGGCGTTATTCAGCTTTTCACCTGATAAGTCTAACCCAGTAAGATTTCGACCTTCTAAATTAACTTTCGAAAGATCTATTTTGCGTCCAAAGATACTTTTTGCATGCCCAACGATGCCCTTTGCATCAATTTGCGTTAGATCTGCGCCCTTTAGGGTGTTGATGGTTGCATTACTGAGATCTGAATTGATAAACTCAGTATCGGTTAAAGTGGCATTTGTAAAATCCGCGCCCTCAAGTAAATTCGAGCGCTCAGGTTTGGAATTTTTGAACTTCGCGTTCGATAGATTTGTATCACTTAAATCAGCATTAGTGAGATCACTATCTGTGAAGTCTTCCCCGATCAGTGATTTATTTCCTGCGAAAATTACATTTTTGAGGTTTAGGTTTTTGTAGAATCCTTTAGATCCTTTAGGTGCAACTAATCCACTTAAAATCGCGCCTTCTAAAGTGTCAACTGTGGCATAATCCAGTTTAGTGTTATTAAGTTCTGCTCGGTAGCCTTCGTCATCTATAAAGATAGCTCCCTCGAGTGAGGCAGATGCAAGATTTGTTTCGCTTAGATCAGCACCTGCTAAATTAGCACCATCAAGTGTTGCGCCCTCAAAATTAATCTTTTTCAGATTTAGCTTCTGCAGGGTCGTGTTATTTTGAATCTTCGCCTCTTTGAATTTAATATCTTTAATGTCGAGGTCTGCTTGCGAAAAATCAAACTTTTGAAGGTTTGCTTTGGATAAATCCAGATTGCTGGGGTTGTTAAATTTAGCCTGGTCAAGTATGGATCTTTCAAAGTCTGTTTCCTTGAAATCAGAATCTTTGAATACAGTGTTGCTGAGATCAAAATCATTAAGATTTACTCCCTCAAAATTGCAATTAACAAATTTTCGGCCTTTTAAAATATCAAGTCTTATATCATCATGTTCACTTGGAAGCTGACTGAAATCAACGTCCTTGATTTCAGTCTCAACAGGGATAAATTCTAATATTGATAGTGATCGAATATCAGCACCGTTGAGATTGAAGTTGGATGCATCGCTGAAATTTGTATCCTTTAAAATGGCATCCTTAAAGCTCGCACCTTGAAGCTGAGCTCCTTCTAATGTTGTACCTGTTAGATCTAATCCATCAAATGTCGTGCCAATTAAAATCGAATCAGACAGATCATATCCTTGTAGGATTTCAGGTTTTTCATAAGCTGAAAAATTCTCCTCTTGTAAGTTAACATCAATCAGTTTCTTTTTGAGACTAATATCTCCATTCGCCAAGCTTTCTTGGTTCAGGTCGAATCCTTTTAAATCTGCCCCTTGAAGATTTAAAGTTACAGGTTCATCGGATTGAGTATCTTTGTCATCGAATTGAGTATCTTTGATGAATTGAGCACCTTCGAGGCGTGTTCTCGTTGTTTCCCCGTTCAGTTTTAATTTGCCGAATGAGATCGTGCCAAGTTTATTTATGTTGATAAACTTTGCATTGCTTAAATTGTGGCCATTAAAGGATGCATTTTCGAGAATTGATTTGTTGAATTCTTGACTCTCAAAGAAGTTTTTATTTGTGATATTTTCTAAGTTGTTGTTGCTAAAGTCGGTTTGATAAAAATTGCCAACAAGGTCTAGATCGTTTTGATTAAAATTGAAACCTTTGAGTTTCGCTCCTGACAGATTTACATCTGTAGCGCCACTTAGTGTGGTACGGCTTAATGACGCGCCATCAAAACTAACACCATCGAGAGTTGTATTCGAGAGGTTTAGATCATCAAGTATACTGTTTTTTAAATTTGACTCAGTAAGATCAAATCCTTGTAGGATTTCAGGCTTTTCATAAGCCGAAAAATTCTCCCCTTGTAAATTAACATCAATCAGTTTCTTTTTGAGACTAATATCTCCATTCGCCAAGCTTTCTTGGTTCAGGTCGAATCCTTTTAAATCTGCCCCTTGAAGATTTAAAGTTACAGGTTCATCGGATTGAGTATCTTTGTCATCGAATTGAGTATCTTTGATGAATTGAGCACCTTCGAGGCGTGTTCTCGTTGTTTCCCCGTTCAGTTTTAATTTGCCGAATGAGATCGTGCCAAGTTTATTTATGTTGATAAACTTTGCATTGCTTAAATTGTGGCCATTAAAGGATGCATTTTCGAGAATTGATTTGTTGAATTCTTGACTCTCAAAGAAGTTTTTATTTGTGATATTTTCTAAGTTGTTGTTGCTAAAGTCGGTTTCATAAAAATTGCCAACAAGGTCTAGGTCGTTTTGATTAAAATTGAAACCTTTGAGTTTCGCTCCTGACAGATTAACCTTGTTAGCATTTTCAAGCTTTGTGCCATTTAAGATTGCACCTTTTAGTATCGCATTTTCTAGGTCTGTATTTGATAAGTCAATTCCAGTTAGGATTGCATCCGTGAAATTTGAACCTTGAAGATCATAGCCTTTTAATATTTCTTTTGGATATACATCTCGACCAAGTTCGCCATCAAGATTTTCAGCAGCAAAATTCTCGCCAGTTAAATCAACATCTTTTAAGGAATTGCGTGGGATATCATTTGTCGACGATGTATATTCTTCTCCAGAAAGTGAGAATTCTTGATCGGTCGTGAAGTTGTGCTTTTTTCCAGGCTGTGTAAGGTCGAGTCTTGGCGTTGTGATGTTCTCGAAATAAACAGTGTCGCCTGCAGTATTACCGATGAAGGCATCGAGATCCCCGTCGT
>CAZJLQ010000181.1:0-3816 GCA_964546675.1 uncultured Synechococcus sp. | reverse complement strand
TCTGTCGATGACAACTTCGATTGGGGTGCTGTGGATTGGAAGGACCTGGATTGGAAAGGAAAACAATCCGATGCCAAACAGATTGAATGGGAATCAGTGGAGTGGGAGGAACTCGATTGGAGTGGTGAGGATGCTGACAGCAAAAATATTGATTGGGGTGAAGTGAAGTGGACTGAAGTTGACAAGAAAGCGGAGATTGATTTTGAAAAAATTGAATTCAGTGAATTGGATAAAAAGGATTACAAGGCTTTGGCGAAGAAGTTTAATAAGCGAAAAGATCTTGAGCTGGGTTCAGGTTCCTCGGATCAATTAAAGGGTTCAAAGAAAAGTGAAACGATGATCGGCGCTTATGGTGACGACACTCTTGATGGAGGTGGCGGTAAAGATAAAATTATTGGTGCTGCTCCTGAATTGGGAGGTGGAAAGAAGGAGGTTGATGTAATGACCGGCGGCAAGGATAAAGATACTTTTGTTCTCGGAACTGAGGATGGCGTCTTGTACGATGATGGCAAGAAGAAGAATGGCAAAAAAGATTATGCGGTAATCACTGACTTCAATCCCAAGCAGGATTCCATGCAATTGCACGGTGATCGTGATGACTACTTTGTTGATGATCGCCAGAAGAACGGGCAGGGCTGGCAAGGGATTGTTTACGACTCCAATCAAAACGGTGTATTGGATCGATCCGACGAATTGATCGCACAAATTCCTGCTGATCTTGGCTTGCGGGATTCGGCCCTCGACAAAGCCATCCGAAACGCGGATTTTGTTTGACGTTCTATCCGGCAACTCTGTATCAAGAGTTGCTAGCCAATGGCTGCGATATCGGCCCCCTTTACTTTTGCTCTTAAGCTCTGACCATCAACAGGTCTCAACGTGGACCCGAGCTCACTTCCTGTCAGACAGCGCATCGCGCTGCTGGTCAAGGCTCTTGATGGTGCGGAGAAGACCAACAAGGCTCTTGCAACCTGCCCCGATGGGGACGCCATGGTCGACATCCTGTTGGGTGCATCAGCAAAACTTGGGTTGGGTCTGACGCGGCGAGATCTGACGGAAACGTCTCCGATCCGGGATTGGATCTGGTTCAAAAACAATGATCCTCTGCTCACGGTTGGCGATGCCAAGCCTCGTTATCAGAGGGAGAAGACCAGCTCCAGTCAGCCAGCAGCGGATGTCAAGCAGGAGCCGTCACAGCGTCGACGGTTTTTCGGCTTGTTCTGATCGAATCATCAATTTGGAAGACAAAAGTCCCTCGCCGATCCAAGATCAGTAGGTCTCCAGTGATGGTCTTGGACGCTCCCCGCAGACGCCATTGGATCATTGGGGATGTCCATGGCTGTTACCAGTCTCTCCAGACGCTGCTCGGGGTTTTACCGGTTCAAGACCACCTCGTTTTTCTGGGTGATCTGATCAACCGGGGCGATGGGATTGAAGCCACGATCAATCGGGTGTGGGAGCTCGTTCTTGCCGGTCGCGCCACCTGGCTGCGGGGGAACCATGAGCAGGATCTGATCGATGCCCTGCAGGACAACGGTGTTGGTGCTCAAACAAGACTCCAGCGTCTTGATACCTACCGCCTGCTTGGTGATCGTTTGGCGCGTCAGTGGTTGAGCCGCTTTGAGCTGCTGCCCTCCGTTTATGAGGCGGATGGGTGGAGTGCAACCCATGCCGGTTTCAACGGTGATGGGCAGCCAGATCTATCGATTCGTGATGCTTTTTGGGACAACTATGACGGCCGTTTCGGTCGCGTCGTGATCGGTCATACCCCGCGGACGGACGTGGAATCCAGAAACGGCATCGTGATGGTGGACACCGGTGCGATCTATGGCGGATGGCTCTCTGCCTTTTGCCCTGAAACAGATGCGCTCGTGCAGGTGCAGGGGGCGCGTTTGACCTCACCTTCGCTACGGCCTGACCGGCACGAGACAGCAGTGGCCGTTCTCTCAGGAGACTCCAGCGCTTGCTGACGCTGTACCGCAGCAACCGTGCCGAGGTTCTGGCTGCTCTGTTGGCTCGCCAGCTGCAAGAGGACTGTCCAGGCCCCTTCGAGACGGTTGAAGTTCTGGTGAATACCTGGCCCACCAGCCGTTGGTTGGGAGAGCAACTGGCCCATGCCAACGGGATCAGTTCGTTGGTGCGATTTCCGTTCCCTGGAGGTCGTCTCCGGCAACTGCTGCGGCGCTTGCTGGATCTTCCGGAACAGGCAGACGATCCCTGGCGGGCCACGACATTGGTCTGGTCTGTGCTGGAGCTGTTGCCGGAGTTGCTGGAGCAACCCGCCGCTCAGCCCCTGCGGGCTTGGCTGGATCGACGGGATTCGGAACCATCTCGTCTCAGCAGGGATCGTTGGCAGTTGGCTCGTGCGATTGCCGATGCCTTCGATGACTACGCGCTCTACAGGCCCGAGACGCTTTTGCAGTGGATGCAGCCCTCGAATTCCTCCGAGCCCTCATCTGAGGCCCAGGATTGGCAGCCCCTCCTGTTTCGGCAGCTGATCGCCGATTTGCCGTCGCTTCCCTTCGGGTTGCAGGTGAACGAGGCGGTGGAACGCTTGCGGGCTGGACAGGTGGATGGGGCCATGCTCCCCAGCCGGCTGCGGATGTTTGGAATCAGTGCTCTGGCCCCAGTGCAGGTGCAGCTGATCCAGGCCCTGTCGGGGAGTGTGGATGTTCAGGTGTATCTCCTCACCCCTTGCCGTGATCTATGGCAGCGCTGCGGCAGCCGGCGTCAGCGCCTTGGTGAGGCCTGGATCGATCCTCCTGATGGGGCGTGGCTGCAGGAGGCTCCCCGTCTCGAGGCCTGTCTCGGGCGGATGGGGGCGGAATATCAGCAGCTGCTGGAGGGGAGTGGCGAGAGCCAGTTGGGGGAAGTGCGCGAGGGGGACTTGTTCCTCGATCCGCGCGCCATCGCCGCGAGCGCTGGTCGTCCCGCATCCCTCCTGGAGCAGTTGCAGCATCAATTGGTCGATCCCGACGGGGCGGATCCGTTGCAGCGCCGTCCCAGCGACAGCTCGCTGCTGTTTCAGGCTGCGCCAGGGCCTTGGCGGGAAGTGCAGTTGGTGCGAGATCGCATTCTGCAGTGGTTGGCAGCGGATCCCGATCTCACGCCGCGCGATGTGCTGGTGATGACACCCCAGGTGGATCGCTATGCACCGTTACTCAGCTCGGTGTTCAACGATGTCGGGGCCATCGGTGTTGAGTTGCCCTGGCGGTTGACCGACCGTTCCCAACAGTCCTCTCCCGGTCTGACGATGGCTGTGCTTGCCCTGCTCGAGTTGGCGGGTGGACGGCTGACCGCCACTGGCCTTGAGCAGGTTCTGGCCAATCCGGCCGTTCAGCGTCAGCAGGGATTCAGCAGCGAAGAGATGGCCAACTGCACCCGTGCGCTCCAGCGCAGTGGGTTTCGTTGGGGCTTGGATGCACGAGAGCGTGGCGGCGATGAAATCCACAGCCTGCGCTGGTGTCTGGACCGCTGGCTGCTCGGCCTGGTGCTGCCCCAACGTGCTGGGCTGGCCCCTGGAGGAGCGGCCCCTTTCCATGAGGGGTTGGACCCGGAGCGCCTGGTGCGGTGGTGGACGCTGCTCGACCGGGTGATGCGCTGGCTGCAGCGTTTGCGGCAACCGCGTCGATGTTGCGACTGGGTTGTTCTCTTGCAGGAGTTGCTGCAGGAGTGGTTCGGCGACGGGGGCGACTGGGGCTGGGAGCGTCAAAGCTGGTCGGCAGCCCTGGAGGATTGGCAGGTGCGGGCCGCGGGCTTCGAGGTGGAGCTGGATGTGACGGTGGCGGCGGACGTGCTCTCGGAGGCCTTGTCCGTCGA
>CAZJLQ010000180.1:0-3869 GCA_964546675.1 uncultured Synechococcus sp. | reverse complement strand
GGCGATCATCCGCGGCCGCGTCGACGGTCTGGAAGCCCGCGTCGGCGAACTGGAATCGTCTCAGTTCTCCACCACGACCAAATTAAAGGGCCGTACATCTTGGTTCTTAGGTGCTGTTAGGGCCAAGGGAGATGCAGGCAGACTTCGTAAGGAATACAACGCGGATTACGGTGCAACGGTTTTCAGTTATGACCTTGCACTTGCCCTGAAGACTTCCTTTACGGGCAAAGACTTATTGTTCACCCGCCTGCGTTCCGGCAATTCTGACAACGCATTTGGTGGAGCTGGTTTTCCGATTACCAGTCTTGATTATCCAACCAATACCGCTGGTGAAGTCCGACTCGGACGACTGTATTATCGCTTCCCGGTTGGTTCCAACTTCACGGTTGTAGCGGGTCCGCGAATGAGGAACACCGAGAACCTTGGCTATAAGCCATCTGCATATACGGCTGGTGGTCATCCCCAACTCGATCTGTTCTCGGGACGTCTGGGTGTTCCGATGGTTTGGAACAAAGCCACCGGCGGTGGTTTTGGCGTGACTTACAAATCAACAGCTGACAAAGGCGACCCTTATTGGACTGTTGCTGCCAACTATGTGGCCGCCTCGGCGAACAACGGCGATCCGAACAGTGGTGGCTTCATGACCGATAACGCTAAGGGCAGCATCACAACGCAAATTGCCTATGGCAATAAGAAATGGGGTGTCGCCGCTGGTTATCGCTACGGCCAGTGTGATGTGTCCTATGGAAGGGGGACTGAATTTGCAAGGCGGAATGCCTTCAGTCAGGCGTGTCGCTACAGCGAAGCTACCGGAGACTTCGACGCGGCTGGTAATCCGATCATGACGGATAAACGTTCCAATGCAGACAGCAACAGCTGGGCTCTCAATGCGTTCTGGAGACCCAGTGAATCTGGATTGATTCCCTCGATCAGTGCCTCACTTGGTAAGTCATATCTTGGCGGTGATTACAACTACAACACCGTTGACACCTTCGCGTCATGGATGGTCGGCCTGCAATGGAGCGATGTCTTCATGATGGGCAATGACATGGGCTTTGCCGTTGGCCAGCCGATGTTCGCCGCTGCTATGGACAAGGGCACCCCTGATGATGGCAATTACGCGATGGAGCTCTGGTATGAGTTCCAGGTGACGGACAATATCTCGATTGCTCCGGGTGTGTATTGGCTCAGCCGTCCTTTGGGTGAATTAACACCTGACGACAAGAGTTTCGGCATTTTCGGAGGCGTCGTTCAGACCAAGTTCCTGTTCTGATTCTTTCAAATCTCTTGCCCTTCCTGTGAAGGGTTTAAAGGTACGAATGCTCCGCTTCAGGATGGCTCGTTTCTGAGCCATCCTTTTTTTTCGCATGTCATCTCTTCCCGATGGTCTGCTTCTTGCTCCTCCTTGGCGCCGTTGGCTTGACTGTTCTTCGTTGTTTACAACTTCATTCATTGAGCCTGGTTTGGTTGGCTGTTCTTACGCTCAGGATCGTTTCTTTCTGCCGAAGTTGCTTGTCTAAGTTTTTTGACGCTGTCCTACATGGCTGTTGCCACTCTTTTGATTGATGCTCTTCTATTGATTGTCCAAATTTGAAGCTTGGTTCCTTCGTTTGAATGGATCTTCCTGTATGGGCCAGACCCTTGGAATGCTTGGCGCGCAGAGGCTTCGATATCGTCTTGTCCGTGCCCATAACCGACTGAACCAGAAGCGTGCATCTCGACTTGAGTGCCCGACGTAGCGAGCAACAATGCCTTGGTTTAGGGAGCTGCATCGCATGATTCCTTCCAGGTCTTCACGGTCGTTTCTTGCTTCATTCAGCAGATCTTTTGTCACCTCCGATGTCATTGGTTCCGGCGCGGCCCAGACGAACGAGCCGAACACAGGAGCACCGCTGAGACCGTGGTTGTGCATCAGGCTCTCGCCGCCTAGTTCGATTCGATCCACCAGCTCCCATGTGGTTTGGGAGGGGCCTGTTCGTTGAATGCAAAGCCCTGTTTTCCAGCGTCCGCGCTTCAGTGTCTCTGCTGCTGCGGTGCGTCCGAGCCGAACGATTTCCACGCTCAAGAATGAGGCGCTCTGCGGCAGTTGCACCTCAAGGTTCTGTTCGAACAAGGCGTCGGCGTAGAGCACCAGCTCTTGGGGGAGCCATTCCAGGTCGCTGTGTTCAGCAAGCTTTGCCCTGACCGTCTGACTGGCCCAGGCTCCCTCTGGATCAAGTCTGCTCCGTCCAATTGATCCGTAGACCTTTTGTGCTGCAACGCTTGTGATCAGGCTGCGACTGTTGGTTTGGAGTTTCAAATCAATGCTGAGCTGATCTCCTCCCACCAGTCCACCTGCGGTGTGCAGCAGAGGTAGCTCACATCGGTTGTCGTTCCCGGCTTCTGTGCGCAACACCTTGAAGGGTGCGCTGCATCCCCCTTGGTGCCGAGTCCGTCCCAACCGATCGACGCTGAACTGCAGGTTGCAGTGGCCGTGCCAGGGCTCGAGGCGTTGCATGACAGCACGCTCGGTTGGCATCCCCGCCATCTCTGTATCCTTTGATACCAAAACAGCGGCTTTGTCTGGGCAGGCTTTGCGTCAATCCGGTGATGGCGGTCGTGGGTCACTCTGTGAGTCAGGAGCTGATCGTGGTGGTGGAGCGTCTTGAAGCGTGCATCGATTTGCCTCAGTTGCAGCTGCCGCTGACCGCTGAGGAGCGCACTGTTTTGCGCGGTCGGCGACGCACATCCTGTGGGCGAGACGTTTTGCTGCAATTGCCTAGGGATGGCGTCCTGCAGCCCGGCGATCAGCTCGTCGACGCATCGCGGTCTTGTCTGGTTGTTGTTGAGGCCGCAACTGAAGCGCTCTTACGGGTGCAGGGGCGTTCATCGCTTTCCTTGTTGCAGGCGGCATATCACCTTGGGAATCGCCATGTCGCTTTGGAATTGCATGAGCAGCAGCTTTTCCTTCTCGATGATGCTGTTCTTGCTGTCATGCTTGAAAGTCGCGGATTGCAGGTGAGCCGGTGCCAGCGGTCATTCGCCCCTGAAGGTGGCGCGTACGCCAGGCACGCGCATCCATGACATCCCTGTCATTGCTCCAGTTGGTCAGTCCGGCCTTACCGGTTGGTGCGTTCAGTTATTCAGAGGGTCTGGAGGTTTTGATCCAGGCGGAGACGATTCGGATGGAGTCTGAGCTCAGGTCTTGGTTGGAGGCTGAACTGCAACGGGGAAGTCTGCGTTTCGAGGCTGCGGCCCTCCGCCCTCTGGCCGCAGAGCTTTCCGCCTGGTGTGAGGGGGACGATGCTGCAAAGGATCGTTTGCTGTCGCTGGATGGTTGGTTGCTGGCCACCAGGGAAGCCGCCGAAGTGCGCGCCCAACAGCGTCAAATGGGGCAGTCATTGCTGCTGCTGTTGGCTGAGATGGGACACCGCTTGCCCGAACAGTTGCCGTTGGGTTGGCCGGCAGCCTGGGCGGCGGCGGCGCTGGCATTGCAGGTGTCACAGGGAGACATGGTGCAGGGCTACCTCTACAGCTGGGTTGCCAATCAGCTCAGTGCTGCAGTGCGTCTGTTGCCGCTCGGTCCTTCACGCGCGCAGGTGGCTTTGCAGCAGTTGCTCCCGTTGATTACCGCTCAGGCTGAGGTCCTGCAGGCTGTTGATCCGGAGCAACTCTGGAGTGGTGGCATCGGAGCCGGAATGGCGCAGCTCACTCATGCTGAGTTGTATTCCCGCCTGTTTCGAAGCTGATGAGCAGCAAGCTGCGTCTTGGAGTGGCCGGTCCGGTGGGCTCTGGAAAAACGGCACTTGTCCAGGCACTGTGCATGCAGCTTCGGCATCGTCTGGAGTTGGCCGTTGTCACCAATGACATCTACACCCAGGAGGATGCTC
>CAZJLQ010000179.1:0-3890 GCA_964546675.1 uncultured Synechococcus sp. | reverse complement strand
AGAGATGGTCGGGCGACGACGGAGAAGGAACAGCCGACGCAACCATTCCAGACGTCAGGTTCAGATCCTGCTCGCCCCCTGGAGAGGCCCAGTCGCAGCCTTAACGACGGTGATTGTTGGTGGTGCAGCGGGCTACCGCCTTACCGAGGGATGGGATCTCGGTGACTGTCTATGGATGGTGCTGATCACGATCAGCACCATCGGCTACGGCGAGGTGGAGCCTCTTTCACCCGAGGGCCGACTGGTCACAGTCCTGATCGTGGTCGGAGGCCTGTTGGTCGTCCAGCTGTCGATCCAGCGCGTGTTGGGGCTCACGGATTCGGGCTACTTCCGCCGTTTACGGGAGCATGGTCTTCAACGAATGCTGCAAACCATGCGGGATCACGTGATCCTCTGCGGATATGGACGCATGGGACAGGAAATCGCCTCACAACTTCAGAAGGATGCGGTGCCGCTGGTTGTCATCGAAACCGACCCGACCCGTCGGACTGTGGCGGAAGCGAATGGTCTCAAGGTCCTCCAGGCGGACGCCACCCTGGATGAAACGCTGATTGATGCAGGCCTTGAGCGCTGTCGCAGTCTTGTCGTGGCTCTGCCTGGAGACGCCTCCAATCTCTATGTGGTGCTGAGTGCCCGAGGACTTCGCTCCGACTGCCGTCTGATTGCTCGCTCGAACAGCAGCGAAGCGGCCTCGAAACTTCGGCTTGCCGGAGCCAGCGTTGTGGTCAGCCCCTACGTGGCTGGAGGGCGCGTGATGGCGGCGTCCGCGCTTCGGCCGCTGGCCGTCAATTTCATGGATCTCCTCTCGGGTTCAGACTTTGAGATCGAGGAATTTCAGTTAAGTCAGACCCCTGAAGATCTGCGCATGGTGCAGGGGCGAACCCTCGCAGAGCTGGAGCTGGGCCGTCTCAGTGGGGCCATGGTCTTGGCGATCAGGGAGGGGGACCGTTTAATCGCCAATCCAGGCGGAGAGATGCAACTTGGGCCTGGACAGCTCCTGATCGTTCTGGGGACCAAGAAGCAACTGCTGGTCTTTCAAAAACTGCTGGGCGACGCCGTCGACACCATCGAGGTGATGCAGGGTTGAGAGGGGAAACGACGGATCCCTACGATCCTGCGAGCTCCAACCCGTTCATGACCTCCCCGACTTCCCTCACCGGCCAGACCGCCTTGGTCACTGGTGGGGGACGTGGAATTGGGCGGGCGGTAGCCCTGGCCCTCGCTGAGGCAGGAGCCGAGGTGGTCGTGAACTATTCGAGCTCCGCCAGTGCAGCTGAAGACGTGGTGCAATCCATCCAGGGAGCAGGCGGGAAGGCTTATGCACTGCAAGCGAACGTCGCCCTGGAAGAGGACGTCGATCGACTGATCAAAACGGTTCTCGAGCGCAGCGGCCGCCTTGATGTGCTTGTGAACAATGCGGGCATCACCCGCGACGGCTTGATGATGCGGATGAAAACAAACGACTGGCAGTCGGTGATTGATCTCAATCTCACCGGTGTTTTCCTCTGCAGCCGTGCGGTTGCCAGACCGATGCTCAAACAGAAAAGCGGCAGGATCATCAACATCACCTCCGTCGTCGGACTAATCGGGAATCCCGGCCAGGCCAATTACGCCGCAGCCAAAGCTGGGGTGATCGGGCTCACCCGAACGACGGCCAAGGAACTTGCCAGTCGTGGGATCACGGTCAATGCCGTGGCACCGGGTTTCATCGCGACCGACATGACCAAGGATCTGGACGCCGACACCATTCTCAGAGACATTCCTCTCGGACGTTTCGGGACCCAAGAACAGGTCGCAGGAGTCGTGCGATTTCTGGCGGCGGATGCAGCTGCCTCCTACATCACAGGACAAGTGATTCAGGTCGATGGCGGGATGGTGATGGCCTGAGGACAGCGATTAAGCGGTTGGCGTCTTAGGTGTCAAGGGGTTGAGCCAACTCTTCCCTCAACCGACGGATGCGCTGCAGAAGACGCAATCGTCGACTGCGAGCGGTGGCCGTCAAAAAGATTCTCAGAGGCACATAAACCAAGGCCATCGTCGCCGCCAGGCCGGCCATCAGGACAAAGAAAAGGGCGCCTGAATCGGTCATGACGTGACGTTAATCAGCCTGTGCTGAAGCGGCATCGCCGGATCCATTCCATTCGGCTTTCCCCACCATTTGCCCTCTCCTCGAACACCCATCCGCTGTGGGACAGTGAACTGCGGGTGACCCGCGATCATGGCCAAACTTCTTGCGTTTTCTGACGACTCCCGCAGTTCACTCGAGCGGGGTGTTGACGCACTTGCCGATGCTGTTCGCGTCACGATTGGCCCCCGCGGCCGCAACGTGGTGCTCGAAAAGAAATTCGGTGCTCCAGACATCGTCAACGATGGAGACACCATCGCCAAAGAGATCGAACTGGATGATCCGTTCGAGAACCTGGGCGCCAAATTGATCCAGCAGGTGGCTTCCAAAACGAAGGACAAGGCTGGTGATGGCACAACCACCGCCACTGTTCTCGCCCAAGCCATGGTGAGAGAAGGGCTTCGCAACACCGCTGCAGGTGCGAGTCCTGTCGAGCTGCGTCGCGGCATGGAGAAAGCCGTGGTGCAGGTGGTGAATGGTCTGGAACAGCGCAGTCAAAGCGTTGCGGGAGATGCGATTCGCCAGGTCGCCACGGTCAGCGCCGGTGGTGATGAGGAAGTCGGACAGATGGTCACTGAAGCGATGGACCGCGTCAGTGTTGATGGGGTGATCACGGTTGAGGAGTCAAAGTCTCTGGCGACCGAACTTGAAGTCACCGAGGGGATGGCTTTCGACCGTGGGTACAGCTCGCCGTACTTCGTGACAGACACGGAGCGTCAGATCTGCGAATTCGAAAATCCCCTGATTCTTCTGACCGACAGGAAGATCAGTGCGGTCACCGACCTGGTTCCTGTGCTGGAAGCGGTTCAGAGCAGTGGCTCACCCCTGCTGATCCTGGCTGAAGAGGTGGAAGGTGAAGCCCTGGCCACCCTTGTCGTCAACAAGAACCGCGGAGTGCTTCAGGTGGCGGCTGTGCGAGCGCCGTCGTTTGGGGAACGCCGCAAAGCGGCCCTTGCGGACATTGCGATCCTCACCGGTGGAACACTGATCAGCGAAGACCGAGCCATGACGCTCGACAAGGTGACCCTCGGTGATCTGGGGAAAGCCCGCCGGATCACGATCAGCAAGGAGAACACCACCATCGTTGCGACCGACGACAACAAGGCCGACGTCGCAGAACGCGTTGCATCGATCAGACGTGAACTCGAAGCCACGGAATCGGAGTACGACCGAGAGAAACTGAGCGAACGCATTGCAAAGCTTGCGGGAGGCGTTGCGGTCATCAAGGTTGGTGCGCCCACAGAAACCGAACTGAAAAACCGCAAACTTCGCATCGAAGATGCACTGAATGCGACGCGCGCAGCCGTTGAGGAAGGCATCGTTCCCGGTGGTGGCAGCAGCTTGCAGCAGCTCTCAGATGGATTGGACGATCTCAAGAGCGAACTGAGCGGCGATCAACGCACCGGCGTTGAAATCGTCCAGCGGGCCTTGCTGGCGCCTGTTCATCAGATCGCCACCAATGCTGGACGCAATGGCGATGTAGTGATTGCTGAAATGCGTTCCACTGGAAAGGGCTTCAATGCCACGACCGGAAGTTTTGAAGATCTGATGGCGTCCGGAATCGTGGATGCAGCCAAGGTCGTTCGGCTCGCAGTTCAGGATGCCGTGTCCATTGCCTCACTGCTGATCACCACTGAGGTTGTCATCGCAGACAAACCTGAACCTCCAGCTCCAGCCCCGGAAGGTGGCGGCGATCCCATGGGCGGCATGGGAGGTATGGGCGGCATGGGAGGTATGGGCGGCATGGGGGGTATGGGCGGCATGG
>CAZJLQ010000178.1:0-3904 GCA_964546675.1 uncultured Synechococcus sp. | reverse complement strand
TCCGATCTCGATGCACATACTCTCGTCAGCGAACGCGCATCAGGCAATCAGCCTTCATGCTTATTGCCTTCCGGGCAGCGCTCACTAAAAGTGGGAATGGCGTGTCAGTTTTCCAACCAAGGAAGCCCAAGTGGATTCATCGGGTTAGCCGTGACCGTGACGGCAACGTTGTTGCGTTCTGCTTCCAAGTTGTTTGTTTCACCGACGACATCACGACGAGACGACGTCATGACGAAGTGAAGCAATGGTGAAGTGCACCAACCCAAGCCGAAAGCAGCGCTGAAAAGGTGACTGAGGTTGTTTTGGCGGCTGGCTGGCTATCCCTCAGATCCATCATCCATACCCCTCCTCACCAAGATCTGCGTGATCCAAAGCAGGCCAAGGAAACAAGTGGCAACAAGAAGCAGCATCATCGAATTTCAGAGAAGCCTGAGGCGGTGGCTGATCTTTACATCCAACATCAATTCGTGCTGGGTGAGGCAGATCACAGCGGGGAATGATGCCGCTCAAAGCATCAACGCGATAGCGAGGCAACGGTATGAATAACGATCAACTCTTGCCGTGAACCGCACAACAAACCATCAGGCACTGATGGCACTGATTGAAGCCATTGGCCATGTTCAGGATGAGGCAACACAAATCAAGTTGCGACGTGCCGCTTATCTGCACGCGATCGTCGAAGCCATCCTCGCTGAACGTGTTGATGCCTTACCGGAGATCTGTTCAGTGGCCAACTGAACTTCAGGGCTGATGTGACCAGGAAGAAGAAAAAGCAGCTCCCGCATTCGGGTGAAGCATCAAGACAATCAATCACCCATTTGGGGGATGGAAGCCGAATTAATTCGACCCACAATAGGTTGAACATCAACAAAAGCAGAATGGCATCACATCACATCAGTTTTATTCATCGCACAGTCTTCTTTTTAAGCTTCAATGCTTGAAGTCATGTTGGGAGGCCTGATGCCAACCATCAACGACTGAAAGCTATACAACACCCGCGAGGGAAAACAGGACTGCCTCATGGTGCTGATCCATCTCCTAACAATCAGGCAATGCAATCCATACCGATTCAATCTCAAGCCATGACAGGTACAACAGCGAAAGCACATCTTCTCGATCTTCTTTTGGAACCCATCAAAGGCTGCAAAGGGCTTTACACCTATCGAGAGAGCCTGATGCGACGGGTGATGGCGATGCCAGATCTCAAAGTTCGTGAGTGCATCGATCATCTCAAGCGCACCCATTACCCAGGCACTTGAGGTCAGCCAAGGGTGTTGATCTGATCCACAAACCAACCCCTGAAGAGCAATGTGTGCCGTTAAAGAGTTGCAATATTCAACGCCGCGCCAGATCAATCATCAACTCCTCCAGTGCGGAACGGTCCAATCCAGCAATGGACGCCAACAGCAACAGCACCCTTGCTTTCTGGGGGTTAAGACTGCCGGCGGGCAGCAACCCGAACCGCTCATCCTCGGCATCGCTATGCACAGGCCCCGAACCGCAGCGGTTGGCCCGCAGCATCAGCGGCCGCGGCCCAGCCCAGGCCTCCAAAGCACTGCGTTCCCCAATGGAGAGCTGACCAGCGCCGGTGCCGGTGAACACCAGCCCCTGCATCCCTGCCTCAAGGAGCAACGGGAGCATCCGGGCATCGGGTTCAACACAGCCGTAAAGAATCGCCACCTGTGGCCATTGCTCCGGTAAGTCGAGCGCAGCGAAGGGCACCTGGCGTGAACCGCTCCCCATCGGCAGATGCACGCCAGCGTCATCCACCCAGCCCCATGGTCCTGATCCCGGACTCGCAAAAGCCCCCACCCCCTGGGTCGCCACCTTGGTGACTTGGCGGGCCGCCTGGATCTGGCCATCCATCACCACGAGCGCGCCGTGGCCGCGTGCTTCGGGGCTGACCGCCACTTGCACGGCCTGAAACAAATTGAGAGGCCCATCGGCGCTCAGGGCGGTCGCTGGCCGCATCGCCCCGACGAGCACCACCGGGCGGGGATCATCGATCAGCAACTGCAGCAGCCAGGCGGTTTCCTCCAGGGTGTTGGTGCCGTGGCTGATCACCACCCCAGTGAGATCAGGCTCCGCTTGAAACGCCTCGCGGATACGACCCACCAGTAAGCGCCAGTGATCGAACAACAGATCAGCGCTGTCCACATTGGCGATCTGCTCGACGCTGATCGCCGCCAGCTCCTGCAACTGAGGCACGGCCGCCAGCAGGTCTTCACCCCCCAACACCCCAGCGGTGTAGCTGTTCAGGGTTGCACCATCGTCGGCCTGGCCGGCGATGGTGCCGCCGGTGGCCAACAGAAGGATCCGAGCCAAATCGATTCGATTCCGTTGCCAGCAATCAACCGGAGCCCCGCCACTGCCGTCAACGCTTGCCCCTGAGCAGCGGCGCCGGCTCACCGAATCTTCACCAGAGCCTCTCCCGAGGACCAAACGATCTGCTCCAAGCGGTCTCCACCAATGGCTGGATGTTGAAAAGGTCGATCAGACCCAACCCAACAATGACCAGCCTCCAAGAACGAGACATTCGCGCCTACATCCAGGAACTGCAGCAGAGTGGCGAAGGTGATGCCGCAGCCTGGCTGGCCACCCTGTTGACCTCACACCAGCAACATCAAGCCGGCATCGATGGGTGATCCAGCGCCAGGAAGGCCGGCACAAACCGCTGCATCTGGCTGGTGGTGCCAATGCTGACCCGGAAGGATCCATCGATCAACGGCTTTCCAGCCATCGACCGCACCAGAATTCCGGCTTGCCTGAGATCCGCATCCAGCTCGGCCACCGCTCGCTTTGGCCAGATCAGCAGATAGTTGCCGCCGTCGCAATGATGGCGAACTCCCGCCTCCTGCAACGCCTGGAGCGTCCACTCGCGGGCCCGCAGCACCTCAGCCACATAGGCATCGACGTAGGACTGATCCGCCAATGCAGCGAATGCCGCGGCCACCGCAACGCTATTGACGTCATAGGGACCGGTGACGCGGCCAACCCGATCCACCACATCGGCATGGCCGATGGCAAAGCCGATGCGCAGACCAGCCAGACCAGCGGTTTTGGCGAGCGATCGAAGCACCAGCAAATTCGGCGTGGCTGCGAAATCTGCGGTGGGCAGCACACTGTCGCCGGTGAAGGCCTCATACAGCTCATCCACCACCACCAGCGTCTGAGGCGCGGTAGTCGCCAAGGCGATGATGTGATCCGGCGCTAAGCGGGTGCCTGTGGGGTTGTTGGGATTACAGATCAACAGCAGTCGTGGTGGTTGCTGCTGCAACATCTCAGTGACTGCAGCCAATGGAAACGCAAACGACTCCCCTTCGTAGGGAATGGCCTCGATCGTCATCCCCTGCATGCGGGCACAGGGGCTGTAGTAGCCGAAGGTGGGTGCGGTGGTGAGCAAGCGATCCCCGGGATCGCCATAGGCCTGGAACACCGCATGAATGGCGGCATCAACCCCGTTGAACAGTCCCACCTGATCGGGCATCAACCCTGGCCGGCAGCCGCTTTCCTGCAGGTTCTGCAGCACGGCCTCCCGCAGCCCGTCGTACTCGGGATAAACGGCGATCTCTTCACTGCTGAACCCCCGCAGCGCCTGAGCAACAAGCGGACTGGGGCCAATGGTGTTCTCGTTGAAATCCAGCCGCAACAGCTCTCGGCGCCCCTCCAGCGGAGCGCTGTAAGCCTTGAGCTGCTCCACGGCATCCCGCGCGACAGGAGCACCCGCGAGTGTGAACGGCGTGTTGGTGTCGCTCACATGCGTTCCAGGGTGGGAATGCCCAGCAGACCGAGCCCCAGTTTGATGGAGACGGACGAAAAGCGACCAAACCGTCGGATATCTCACTCCGATCCACAGCAATTCCGAGGGGCTAGACGCAACGAAACAACCCAAACAACACTGCGC
>CAZJLQ010000177.1:0-3914 GCA_964546675.1 uncultured Synechococcus sp. | reverse complement strand
CCCAGTGCTCCAGCCACATCCGTAGCTTGTTCCGGCGTCCTGATCCCAGGTATCGGCGTTGTTCCGTGCGCTCGGCACCAGTTCAACGCGACCTGGACAGCTGAAACTCCACGGTCCAGCGCAATGGTCTGAACAGCTGACCGCAGCTCTCTGCTGGCGGGCAGTAGCCGACGATTTAGCCGTCTGCGCAGCCGTGTTGTCGATGACAGGTCTGCATCTGGAGCGGCGCAGAGAATCCCAAAAGCCAATGGGCTGTAAGCCAGGACCTGGACCTCAAGGTCCCGTGCTTGATCCAGGAGTCGATGCAGCTGTGAATCTCCTGGAGCCAGCAGAGAAAACTGAATCTGCACACTGCTCAGGCGCACCCCTCGTTGGATCAATCTTCTATGGATGCGAGCCAGGTTCTGAGGTCCGACGTTGGAGACGCCGAGCTCCAGAACATGGCCAGCAAGCACCAGATCCGCCAGTCCATCCAGCAAAGCGTCCTCCTGCCAGGGCGCGTAACGGGCCGTACTCCAGTGCAATTGAACGCGCTGCAGATGACCCTTCAGGCGCCTGTGACTGGCGTTGAAGGCCCGGTCCATGCCTCGGCGCCCAATCCGCCATGGGAAAGGCGCCAGTTTTGTCGCAACACAGGGATGGGATCGTAACGCTGGCGGCAAATCCTCGATGAACGCCCCGAGCAGTGCTTCGCTACGACCGTTGAGCCGCCCCGTCCCGTAGGAGTCGGCTGTATCGATCAAAGTCAGCCCCGCTTCTATGGCACGACGAAATGTCTTGGCCAATCGCGGGTCGTCCCGGCTGGAGTCGTAGCCCCAAACCAGTTGATTGCCCCAGGCCCAGGTACCAAAACCGATGCCGCTCAACCGGATGACGCCGCTGCAAGCCATGATCGTGCCACCTCCGACTCAAGCCATGCCAGGCGATCCACCCAGAGCGACTGCAGATTCCCCATCCCAGGTCCCTCCGCAGGGTGGAGAGAACGAACGCGTTCTGTGTCAGCACTGTCGCCGCACAGCTTCAAACGGCATTCGTTGTTTGGGCATGTGCGTTGCAGACAGCGACTACTGATGCGCAAATCGCTTCTGCTCACGGTCTTGGGATCGGCGCTGCTCTGGCTCAGCCAATCGGCAACGAACGCCAACGAAGCGAGACGATCTGCAGACCAGAACTTGAATTACGGCAGTTTCGAAACCTCGGTGCGTCGATGCAGGCTCGAACAGAACGACGCGCCCAGACCATGCAACGTTCTTCAGCTCGCCCAGCGGGGAGATACAGGGCTCCGCATTCGTTTTACGGGAGCAGGGCAAGAACCGGATACAACGATTCGCTACACATTCATCACCAGACATCCCGACGCCATCCGGCCACTCAAATGTGATCAGGGGGATTGCCAGCTGCTCGGCCACCCATGGATCGCCGAGGTAATCAGTGCATCCACGGCTCAATTCAATGCGAGGGGTCTACCGGTGAAGCTGCCCCAAGCCCGAGCAATGCAGGGAACTTGCCAGTTGGCCGAACAACAGATCCGCTGCAGCAGCCGCACGAGATCTGGGCTAACACTCAGCGCAGAAGCAGACCTTTGAAAGCGATCTGACATTTACATCTCACGGATGATTGGGATCAAGAATGGAGGATTTCAAAGGTTCAATATCTCTCTGTCGGGCCAGGCATCCGCTCGGTAAAAGGTGAGGGCGTCACCGGGTTCAAAGGGCTTGAGTGCGTCTAAAGCGATGCGACTCGAACATCAGTCTGCCGCAGCCACGGTTGAATCATGCGGTCGCAGACACGATCACACGAATCTGGGATCAACAGCATGTGATCACACTTCGATCAACAAGATGACTGTTCCGAGCAACAACGATGTACGTCCATGAATCCTTTCCTTTCCGTCCTTCTTGCTGCCAATGGGCAGACAACAGCGATTCCGCTGCCAATGGTCTGCAGGTTGCAGAGCGAGGAGAGTCCAGGGATTCAGGTGCTTTTGAACGAGCGCACAGCCCTGTCATTGAGAGGAGAACTGATACAAGACGGGCAACGACTTGGCACATTCCAGACAGGCCAAACGAAGGGATATGTGGAGGTTTGGTGGTCATTTAATGACCGGCATGAATCCAGCAAAGGTATTTCCGTCCTGTTCAAGGATGCTCAGCATTGGAATCCTCTCCGCCGTCAGCCGCGGCCTTCAGAAACCAACAGGATGCTGTTCGTTGGTCTGGCTTCGAAACTCTGGTCCTGGAACCATCCAGACCAGCCAGGGATCTTTAGGGGGAACCGCGACCTTCTCAAGGCAGCAGCAGGATTCTGGGCAATTTCAGACTCCTGCCTGGGCGGGAGGATCATGAAGGGGTAATCGAAACCGTCATGAGAAAAACGATCGGCATCCTCGCAACCATCTACGGCATTGGGATGTCGTGCTATTTCGGCTGGTGGGCACTCAGGGACAACGCCGCACTCAACGTTGCCGTGCAAGCGAATGCACCTCAAAAAGAACTAAGACACCGAATCAATGTGTTCGCCGAGGGAGTCTGGTTCTTACTCTCTAATATGATTGTTCTCCAAGGTGTCTCCATTGCTCTTGAGACAAGAGACAGCCATGCAAAGCCAAAGAATCGACAGTAAATCGCCCTGATCTCCATACCGATGACTGAGCGACTCTCCGGATGATTCGATGGAAAAATGCCAGAGCTCATCAACTTCCACTGCAAGTCAATCTCCATGATTGAACGCACAACATGGCTTGAAGCGATATGAATCGATTCATCCTTCTGACCCTGGCATTGATTGGATTCCTTCCAGCCAGCGCGAAGGCAGTCGAGGCTTACTGGTTGGACCAATACAACGCATTGATGTATCTCGGCACATTTCGATTGGACGCCGAGCTCAAAGCCATGGCAGCCAAGGGAAGCAGCACACTGCTGCTTCATGCAGACTCACTTCCAGCTCCACTGTCAAACTTCATCGCATGGCGAGCAAAAACAACAGCAAACATGCAATCCATTGCATGGATTCAGAAGCCCAACAAGATTAACCTCAGAAAGGCAGCAACATTAACTGGATTCAAAGGAATGCAGGTTGACGATCACTACTTCAACGATCCTCCCGTTCCACTTCAAAAACTTCGGGCGATGCTTAACACGAAAGAATTATGGTGCAGCTTCCAACCCAAACAGTTTTCATACAAGATCGCCAAGAACTGTGATCAAAATGATGTTCAGATCTACAGGCAAAACTGCAAGCGCACAGGAGACATTGCATGGGAGATGGGGATCACCGGAAAACCGAGAATTGCTGTTTCGGCTTATGCAGACGGCAGTCAGAGCGGTGCTAAACGCATCACATGCATTCAAAAAGACTTACAAACACTTGGCACAAAGCTGTTTGTCTTCAAGTGGAAAAATCAAGAGGTGTGGTCAAAGAAACTATGGACGATGCTGGGAAAGACTTTGTCGAATCTGAGATGACGCCGCTCCCGTGATCGTCCAAGCCTGCAGCACCAGATGCGAGTCATTAAGAACCCTGGCATCATCATTTTTCATCCCAAAAGCATCAAGGAAGCCTGGCTTACATGATCTCAGAGGCGCACACCGAGGCGTCAGACCGTGGATTCAGAGCGCGGATTGAAAGGCGTGGATTCACAGCATGACGTTGGTGCACTGCAGCGGAACCTGAACGCTCATGTGCACATCGATGGCCACGCTTCTCGAGATCGCCTTCTCAGTCGCTTGAGGTGATGTGAATCTGGGAGACTCATCAACACCAATTCACTTGATCTGATTCAACCTTCTCCTCCACGCCACTGGTCTTCAGCAATGCATCGCGGACACATCAGCCTCGACCTGATGTCTTGGGGAGTCTCTCGAAGGCGGCACCCAGATTCGAACTGGGGATAAAGGATTTGCAATCCTCTGCCT
>CAZJLQ010000176.1:0-3917 GCA_964546675.1 uncultured Synechococcus sp. | reverse complement strand
ACAACGCCGCAGCTCGGCTGGATCGACAAGCTGCGCAATGCCCTCGCTCTGGGAACGAGTCCGATCGTGCGGGGGCTGGTGGATTACGAGGGAGCGATGCGAACGATCCGCGCCCTGGATTCGGTGAGCTTTCAGGACTGGTTCGTTGGCCATGGCGGCAGTCCGGAGAGCATTCGCCGCATGTGGAATCCGATTGCCTATGCCTTGGGATTCATCGATTGCGAAGCGATTTCAGCCCGTTGCATGCTCACGATCTTCATGATGTTCGCGGCCAAGACGGAGGCCTCCAAACTCAACTTGCTGAAGGGCTCTCCCCACCGTTGGCTCACCGGCCCGATCCTCGATTACATCGAACAGCGCGGCGGCAAGCTCCATCTCCGCCATCGGGTGAAACAGGTGGACTACAGCGATGCTGATCAACCCGAAGTGACGGGGCTGCAACTCGGCACTCCCGACGGCGATGTGCGTGTTGAGGCCGATGCCTACCTGGCGGCCTGTGACGTCCCAGGAATTCAACGGCTGCTGCCGGAGGCGTGGCGCCGCTTCCCCCAGTTCGACGCCATCCATCAACTGGAAGCGGTGCCTGTCGCCACCGTGCAATTGCGATACGACGGCTGGGTCACGGAACTCGGGGAGGCCCACGAAGCCCGTCGTCGGGATGTGACCCAGCCGGTTGGTCTCAACAACCTTCTCTACACAGCTGATGCCGATTTCAGCTGTTTTGCAGACCTGGCCTTGGCCAGTCCGGAGGATTACCGCAAGGAGGGAGAGGGATCTCTGCTCCAGTGTGTGCTCACCCCTGGAGATCCCTGGATCCCCAAATCCGTGGATGCGATCGTGGCCCACACCGATCGGCAGGTCAGGGAGCTGTTCCCTTCGGCCGCCAACCTCAGCCTGATCTGGAGCAACGTGGTGAAGTTGGCCCAGTCGTTGTATCGAGAAGCGCCGGGTATGGAGCCTTACCGGCCTGAACAGCGCACACCGATCTCGAATTTCTTCCTGGCTGGTAGCTACACCCGCCAGGACTACATCGATTCGATGGAGGGCGCCACGATGAGCGGGCACCTGGCGGCAGCGGCGATCCTGGATCAGCCGGCCCGATTGGCCACAAATGCAGCGGTGGCCTGACGATGGGACGTTGGCTTCAGCACTCGGTGACGACGGAGGTGAAGGCATCCGCCGATCAGGTCTGGAAGGTCTGGAGCGATCTGGAAGCAATGCCGCGCTGGATGCGTTGGATCGAGTCCGTCAAAACTTTGGATGATCCCGATCTCACCGACTGGACCCTTGCCGCCCAGGGTTTTCGTTTCCACTGGAAGGCTCGGATCACAAGGCGCGTTGAGGCGCAACAGCTGCATTGGGAATCGGTCGGTGGTCTGCCCACCAAGGGCGCGGTGCGCTTCTATCCCGAATCCCCGGACCGGACAACGGTGAAACTCAGCGTGACCTATGAATTGCCTGGGGTCTTGGCACCATTGATGGAGCCCAGCATCCTGGGTGGAATTGTGACGAAGGAGCTTCAGGCGAACCTTGACCGTTTCCGGGACCTGGTGGAAGCCGGCGGCTGAGGCATCAGCACGGCCATTCACCGTGCTGATGATCTTGAGCATGACTCTCTCCGG
Source organism: uncultured Synechococcus sp. (assembly GCA_964546675.1). Taxonomy (GTDB): domain Bacteria; phylum Cyanobacteriota; class Cyanobacteriia; order PCC-6307; family Cyanobiaceae; genus Parasynechococcus. The sequence continues at coordinate 2,295 of CAZJLQ010000176.1, read as the reverse complement.
ATGCGGGGGGAACCTTCCGTTCGTCGGCGGTGAACCGGACCCTGACCTCACGCTCCCGGTGGTGGAACCGGAGCTGCCGCAGGACGAACCACCGGCCAGCAGCATGGCCGTGCCGAACATCGGCCTTTCGCCCCTGCCCACCGTGGAGCAGGTTCAGGAGGCTGCTCCTGGCGGCCGGCGAGATCCCTTTGAACCTTTGCCGATCCCTGCAGCGGAGCAGGTGGATCAGGGCCAGGACGCTTCCGGGGATGGAGAGCAACCTGCTGAACCCGGTCTGGATCCAGCCGCTGATCTGCTGCTCACCGGTGTGATGCAGGTCGGGGGGCAGGACAGGGCCCTGGTGGTGTTGGACACCACATCAGGAGTGCTTTGCGTGAGTGCCGATGGTCGCTGTTCGCCCGATAGCCAGGCGGTGTTGCCGCAGGGCTGGTCCGTCCTGGCGATTGATGTGCAGCGTGGTTGCATCAGCCTGGCGCAGGACGGCGAACCTCAACCCCCGGTCTGCATGGCCTGAGCGCAGGCGGCCACCAGTCCGTCCAGATCGTGGGGACTGGCTTCCGCATTGATCCGTCCGAAGCAGGATTGACAGCTCCGGCTGGTTTGGGGACCGATCGAGATCAGCTTCACTGGGCGGAGCAGCTCCTCCCAGGATTCTCCAAAGCGTTTTTGCAGCAGTTGTGCTGTGTGCAGGGCTGTTTTGCCACTGCTGAAGGCGATCGCGTCGACCCGCTGTTCCGCTAAGGCTGCCGCAGTCGATTCAGGCATCGCCGCCGGGCAGCGTGATTCGTAGGCGGCGACTTCCACCACTCGAACGCCGGCGTCTCCGAAGGCATCCGCCAACAGCGTGCGTCCACCGCTCTGAACCCTCGGCAGCAGGATGCGCAGGCCGTAGCCGGAGACAGGGAAATGATCGATCAGGCTGTCGGCCACGAACTGGGGCGGAACAAAGTCAGCCGCAGCTCCGATCTCCTCGAGCACCCGAGCTGTTTTGCGGCCCACCGCCGCGATCCGAAGCGTTCGGGGCCGATCCGCCAGGCTGCTGCCCTGCAGCTGCAGGCGTCGTTCCACGGATTGAACGCCATTGGCACTGGAGAACACCAGCCAATGAAAGTCCTCCAGATCCATCAGCGCGTCATCCAACGGTCCCCAGTGATCGGGAGGGCCGATCTCCAGCGCTGGCAAGTCCAGCACCGTGGCGCCGAGTTCTTCCAGAAGTCTGCGGCCTTCCCCTTGCTGTTCGGCGGCACGGGTCACCACGATGGTTCGATTGGCGAGGGATCCGCTCAAGCGACGGGCTCCGCATCAAGTTTCACGATCGCTTCAGCGTTGCTGCGCAATTGCCGGGCCGCGTCGGAACGTCCCTGCGCTTCCAGCAGAGCGATCGCCTGGCGGAAGCCGGCCCGGGCTCCTTCGATGTCACCGCCCATCAGCAGTGCAACGGCGAAGTTCTGGTGACACTCGGCACTGGTGGGGTCCAGAGCGAGGGCGCGACGGTAAGCCTCCAGCGCCGCGGCGATGTCGCCACGACGGCGCTCCATCAAGCCCAGGTTGTACCAGCCAAGCGCCACTTCAGGAGCTGCGTCGGTGGCGGATCTGGTGAGTTTGATCGCTTCGTCAAGCTCCCCCTGCTCCATCAGCCTGGCGGCCAGATTGAGCTGAGCTCCAAGCCTGATGCGTGGATCGAGCCTGATCGCCAGCGCGTCCCGGTAGTGGGTGATGGCCCCTTTGGGATCGGACGGTGTGATCGCGAGGGCCAGGTGAACCAGCAGTTCAAAGCGTTCAGCGCCCTGCACTGGTGGTGTGTGTGTATCGGCCTGCTCCAGGCCGCGGCGCAGCAGTGGAATTGCTTCGTCATGGCGTCCTTCGCTAATCAGCAGCCCGCCGAGCTTGGCGCTCGCATAGGGGTCTCCCGGGTGGGCTTCCAGTTCGCGTTCCATGGCCTGCCGCAGTCGATCAGCCTTGTCTGTGCCGGCCAACAGCTCCGGCCGGTAGCCGTCATGGACGATGGCCGGCTCGGAACAATCGGCGATGGTCCATTGGGGCTCGGTTTCCAGCAGCCGCTGAACGCTGTCGTCGATCATGGAGTGGTAGGGCCGGCTCCAGCTGATTCCGGGATGGCGACGGAACAGCCTGCTCACGCTGGAGTAGGGGGCCATGGCGGCTCCCACCTCGTAGCGCAGCAGGTTGATCACCAAAACCTCCGGTTGCTCCATCAGTGCCTTTAGGGCTGGGATCACCTCGGGGCGGAGTTGCTCATCAGCATCGAGCACCAGCACCCAGTCGCCGTTGAGAAAG
>CAZJLQ010000175.1:0-3949 GCA_964546675.1 uncultured Synechococcus sp. | reverse complement strand
CGACGACGTACGGCCTCGGTGAGCTGGCCACCTGCTTCGTAACCCACATAGCCCGGAGGCGCACCGATGAGGCGACTCACCGTGTGCTTTTCCATGTATTCCGACATATCGATGCGCACCATCGCGTCATCACTGTCAAATAATTGATGGGCCAAGGCTTTCGAAAGTTCAGTCTTGCCGACACCCGTAGGCCCAAGAAATAGAAAACTGGCGATCGGTCGATTGGGGTCACTCAGGCCTGCTCTGGACCTCTGAATCGCATCTGCAACAGCCGTGACCGCCTGGTCCTGGCCGATGACACGCCGATGCAAATCGGCTTCGAGATGGAGAAGCTTCTCCATCTCGCTCTGAACCAGTCGGGCAACGGGAATGCCGGTCCACTTGGCAATCACCTCAGCGATGTCATCCTCACTGACTTCTTCCCTCAACAGTGTTTTGTCCGATCCATCCTCAGTGGCGAGCAACGTCTCCTGCTGCTGAAGCTGCTGCTGGAGTTCTGCAAGCGTGCCGTACTCAAGTTCAGCTGCTTTGTTGAGATCGTAATTGCGTTTGGCCTGTTCCACTTGCAATTGAACACGTTCGATCTCTTCCTTCAAAGCGGAAAGATCATCAATCGCGCCTTTTTCCTGTTGCCATTGGGCATTCAAAGAACTCTGCTGTTCTGCCAACTCAGCCAATTCACGCTCAAGCCGTTTCAAGCGCTCAAGACTGGCCGTATCGGACTCCCTTGCCAGAGAGAGCTTTTCCATCTCAAGCTGAAGAATTTTTCGATCGATCTCATCAATCTCCTCAGGCTTTGAGGTGATTTCCATCTTCAAACGCGCGGCTGATTCATCCACCAAATCAATCGCTTTGTCAGGTAAGAAACGATCGGCGATGTAACGACTGCTGAGCACCGCCGCAGCGACCAGCGCACTGTCAGCAATCCTCACGCCATGGTGAACTTCGTAACGCTCTTTCAACCCACGCAGGATCGAAATGGTGTCCTCCACTGTCGGTTGATCCACCATCACCTGCTGGAAACGTCTCTCCAGGGCAGGATCTTTTTCGATGTGCTGTCGATGCTCATCAAGCGTCGTCGCACCGATGCAGCGGAGCTCTCCACGGGCCAACATCGGTTTCAGCAGATTGCTGGCATCCATGGCACCACCGGTTGCTCCGGCGCCAACGACAGTGTGAATCTCATCAATAAAAAGCACAATCTGTCCCTCAGAATCCGTCACCTCCTTCAAAACAGCTTTGAGGCGTTCCTCGAACTCGCCTCTGTATTTGGCGCCGGCAATCAGTGCTCCCATATCAAGAGCAATCAGTTGTCTGTTCTGCAACGCGGACGGGACATCTCCATTCACGATGCGTTGGGCGAGGCCTTCAACAATCGCGGTTTTGCCAACACCGGGTTCACCAATCAAGACAGGATTGTTTTTGGTACGCCGGCTGAGAATCTGAATCGTGCGACGGATCTCATCATCTCGGCCGATCACGGGATCAAGCTGACCCTCCCGTGCCGCTGACGTGAGGTCCCGGCCATATTTCTGCAGAGATTCGTAGGTGCCCTCTGGATTTTGATCCTTCACCGTCTGACTGCCGCGCACCGCTTTGATCGCCTCCTTCAACGTGCTGCTGTCAAGGCCAGCCTGACGCAAGAGCTGGCGCCCGCAGCGATCATCGCGGGCCACTGCGAGCATCAGGTGCTCAATTGATATGTAGCTATCGCCAAACTCAAGGCGCTCCTCCTCGGCCCGGTCAAAGGCTGTATTCAGTGAACGACCCAGAAAAACCGACTGAGGCGATGCCGACATGGTGGGCTGTCGCCTGAGGTACGTCTCAACATCGGCTTCAAAACCAGCCGGGTCCACCCCTGCCTTGCTGAGGATCCGGCCTGCCAGGCCCTGTTGCTGCAAAAGAGTGAGGAGGAGATGCTCCGTTTCGAGCTGCTGGTGACGGGAGGTCTGTGCCAGTTGCTGGGCAGCGACGATGGCGGCCCAGGCTTTCTCAGTGAACTGTTCCGCCGTGGGTTGCATCTGGACGTTGAGTCGAAGTCTTCAAACCGTATGGGGGCCTCATCGGACAGCTGGTCGGCTAACCGAAAGCATTGGTTGGGTCTGCACGGCCAAGGTCGGCTAACCGGATCCGCTTTTTAGAGTTACTACCACCATTGGATCCGTGATGGCTGATCAGGCACTGGTCACCGAGCTCAAGGAACGCAGCCTTGCGCTCTCCGCCTCTGCAGGTGGTGAACTGGAACGAAGCTGCTGGATGGTGCTGCATGAGCACATCCATGGTGTGAAGCCTTCCGAGTACGACATTCGGGAAATCGATGAAGATCTCTATTTATCCGTTCTGGAGGCCGCAAAACAATCCCTACGAGAGGGTTAACCCAAATGAATACGGTTACCAGTGCTGCACTTTGATGTGATTTCTGCAGGACTTAAGCCCGGTCTCAAACAACCCTCTCCCATTTTGAGAGGCAAGGGCTGTTTCAATCCATTGAACACGTGCATTGAATGTTATCTGTTTGACAGAGATTCGCACCTAGCTCAATAGACATGCGCAGCCTACCTTTAGCAATTGTCATCCCCAACATCTATTTCAAAATTCATCCTTCAATAATTCTTTACCGTTCTATGAATTATTTTGATCGCTGCTTATGCTTTCGTCGTGATTTTCTTTCGCAAAGCACGACAAACACGAATAGACAGCATAACAATTAAAACTCAAAGTCAATTAGGGCCAGCAACGCATTACGGGGCCCGCCGTTCGCTCTCACAGGAGCATGCGACAAAGACTCAAAAACCGACTGATTATCAGTATTCAGAAAAGAAGCCATTGGGCCAAACAACATTCTACTGGCATAAATTCAATCTCAGGGGAAAAGACGCTTCCGAGGTTGATACCTTGATTTAAACCATGGCTGAGGACAAACAGTGTATTCATCAGTTTCGGCAGGTTTGTAATTGACGAACACAAGGCGCGTCGCTTCGTCAGCATTGATCCACTCCACTGCCCCTGTATCCACATTGGCAACTTGAAACATGGTTGGAGTTTGCGGATCCCTGGCACCTCCCTCCGCCCAGATGATCTGCCCCATCCACCAGTCCTGCCTGCAGACCAGAGCAGCATCTCCTTGCCCAGGCTCCACCAGCACCACATCACCTGGCTTGAAGTCAAGAAAAGTCGCTTGACGCGTCATCCTGTCACAGAGTAGTTCAGATGTTCTACTCAAGCTCTTGCCGCGGTGTCAATGGGCTTGTCATGCCAGACCCTGAAGACTGAGCAACCCCAGACGTGGTGGGAACACCCGGAAAGAATGGGCTTTACGACTCGCAGAAACACGAGGGGTTACGCAGGTCAACCCCGCCAATCCGGCCAGCTAGAGACGGTTGCAAAGGCTGATATGAAGGAAAAGCCAGTTAAAGGATGTCATCACAACATTCACGATGGCGACACAGTGCCTACATGGGGTTCATCTCCTCAAGTGACACGTCCTGAATCAAGACAAATGCACCGAAACGGACGACAGACGATCGGAGGTGAACGTCTTGACCGGTGGCAGACGATCGGCATTCAGGCGACTCCGCTGATCATTGCTAATCCGGAACAAGGGGAAACCAGCGGTGACGACGAGGAGCATCATGAAAACCTCTCATCCCCAAGCGGAGTGGATCAGAACCAAAGCGTTGATCTGATGGCTTCAAAGCCTCTAGAACACAAAGCGCCATGAGAGCACAATGAACACCAATCATCGAACATTGATACACCGCATCCGATACTCTCATTCGGCCAGGGAGAGCCATTTACATGTTAAAAATGAAAAAAGGAAGCCCGCACACAAACAAATATTAAGAAAACCCCAATTCGCAGACAAATCACACAAAAACAATGCGATTAATAAAAATTTTTCAAAAACTTAAGCTGTAAATATGAACACAGTACATGCAAAAATAATTCC
>CAZJLQ010000174.1:0-3976 GCA_964546675.1 uncultured Synechococcus sp. | reverse complement strand
TTCGTTTTTCTCTCCAACAAAAGTACAATAAAGCAGACTCAAGCAGAACTCACAGATACTTAACGCCTGTCGGACATATTGCATGAAAATATTTTCTGAAGATATTGACTGAATCGGTGGCTCCTCCAATTCAAAGAGAGCGTCTTCTTTGCATTGCTCCAAATCGCTGATTCGATCACCGTTGCCGTCAGCCTTCGCATCGCCTGGTCAGCCATTCAGCCATGTTGAATTGCTTCTCCCAACCGCCCTGGACTCCCTTCTTCCGTTCATCCATCAGGCCGAGCATCCACTCTGGTGGAGTCAGTCAGAACTATTCCGTGATTCCCAGCTCGAGGGGCAATAGATCATCATCTTCCGTGGCACGGGTTCTGACCGGCGCACTGAAACCTCGTGCACGGGCATTACGAACATCGAATGGACCGGGCGTACCCGCCGGCACGGCCAATCGCAGCGCAAAGGCATGAACCCCCGGTGGAACATCTCCGATCGATCCCACCCGTGTTCGGTTCTGGAGAACCGGTTCACCGCTTGAATCCAGGATCCGGGCGTACACATCAGTGTCAACGATCGCTCGTCGTCCCGGGTTGTCGACATTGCCGCTCAAGACGTAGCAACTCGCTCCAAGAGGTCGGCTGAAATCGGGCTGACGCCCAGGGTCCTCCTCAGCGCAAGGGGTCAGCTGAACCTCAGCAAGCCGTAATTCGGCCGCCAACGCCGGCAACGCCAGAGCGAGGCTCAGGAACAGGGCTAAGACACCGGAGAAAATCCTGGGAAACATGGAAGGGGTCAGCGCGAATCACCACTGCCAGAAATCCGGCCCCGTGCGGCCCGGCTGGCAAGTTTGTCGAGATTGGCCGTAGCGATCTCATCAAGGTCATAACCGAGCTCTCCTGCCAGCTGAGCCACATACCAGAGAACATCCCCCAATTCGAGCTTGATCGCCTCGCGGGTAGGCCCATCAAAAACGCCGTTCTGATCGCGGATCACCTTCTTCACCTTGTCGGCAACCTCACCCGACTCGCCGCTTAAGCCAAGGGTGGGGTAGATCGGATTACGGCCGATGTCGGGATACGCAGCCGTTTTTCGTGCTGCACTCTGGTAAGCATTGAGCTCCATGACCTATCAAAAAACGCCTGGATGGTAGTTTCCGCACGGTTTTCCGGCCCCGATATGGCCCAGTTCGATCAGAACCGACGGACCAAGATCGTTGCCACCATCGGCCCGGCTACCGAGAGTGCTGAACGCATCCGTGAACTTGTCCAGGCAGGGGCAACCACGTTCCGACTGAATTTTTCGCACGGTGATCACAGCGAGCATGCAGCTCGCATCGCCACCATCCGTCAGGTGTCCACCGAACTGGGACAGCACATTGGAATTCTTCAGGATCTTCAAGGTCCAAAGATTCGGCTGGGCCGCTTCGCAGACGGCCCGATCACTTTGGGAAAAGGAGATCACTTCTCCCTGACGTCGAGGCCCGTCAGCTGTAACCAAACGATGGCCACCGTTACCTACGACAAGTTGGCAGAGGAGGTCACGGCAGGAAGCCGAATTCTTCTGGACGACGGCCGCGTCGAAATGAAGGTTGACCGCGTTGATCAATCGAATCAAACGCTTGAGTGCACCGTCACTGTTGGTGGGGTGTTATCGAACAACAAAGGAGTCAATTTTCCCGATGTTCAACTTTCAGTCCGCGCCCTGACGGACAAGGATCGGGTTGATCTCGCCTTCGGACTGCAGCAGGGGGTGGACTGGGTAGCGCTCAGCTTCGTTCGCAATCCTTCGGACATGAAGGAAATTCGTGAACTCATCCGACAACAGGGATTCAGCACCCCAGTGGTCGCCAAGATCGAAAAGTTCGAAGCCATCGATCAAATCGACGCGATCATGCCGCTCTGTGACGGTGTGATGGTTGCCAGGGGAGATCTCGGCGTGGAGATGCCTGCCGAGGAAGTGCCGCTGCTGCAAAAAGATCTGATCCAAAAAGCAAACAGCCTGGGAATCCCGATCATCACGGCCACACAGATGCTCGACTCGATGGCGTCGAGTCCGCGTCCGACGCGTGCTGAGGTCAGCGATGTGGCCAATGCGATTCTCGACGGCACAGATGCGGTGATGCTCTCGAATGAAACCGCTGTGGGTGACTTTCCCGTGGAGGCTGTTCAAACCATGGCCACCATCGCCTGTCGGATTGAGAAGGATTACCCGAGGCGTTTAATCGATAGCCACCTGCCCAGCACAATTCCGAATGCGATCAGCAGCGCTGTCAGCACGATCGCAAGTCAACTCAATGCAGCGGCCATCCTGCCTCTGACAAAAAGCGGTGCCACAGCGCACAATGTCAGTAAATTCAGGCCCGCTGCACCGATCCTGGCAATCACCAGCGAAATCGACGTTGCACGCAAGCTTCAATTGGTCTGGGGTGTGACACCACTCCTCATCCCGCAGCAAAAAAGCACCTCCGGGACCTTCACCCTGGCCATGGGCGAGGCTCAGGAGAAAGGCCTTCTGCGTGAGGGGGATCTGGTGATCCAAACGGCAGGCACATTGGCCGGTGTTTCTGGATCCACTGACCTGGTCAAGGTGGGCATCGTGAGCGCTGTGCTCGCCAAAGGAAGTGGGATCGGGAGCGGCACGGTGAGCGGTCGGGTTCGCCTAGCGTTAAATCCCGGCGATTCAAGCAAGATCGAGGACGGAGAGATTCTTGTGATCCAAGACACCACTGCAGGCGATCTCGATGCCATCCGCCATGCAGCTGGCGTTGTCACTGAAGCCAACGCTGAAAGTTCCCACGCAGCGGTGATTGCTGAACGTCTCGGGATCCCAACGATCACGGGTGTCCCCAATGCCACCAAGGATCTAAGGCATGGCGAAGTGATCACCTTGCAGGTCCGCGACGGTTTGGTCCATCGCGGTACTGGCGTGAGCTCAGCCGCAAGGCTGGATTCAATGCTGTGACCTGATGTCAGGTCGGTTGCCACCTATGGAAACGGTGAGGATGGCCCTCACCACCCTGAAGAGCAACCGACTCCGGAGCTTGCTCACCATGGTGGGCATCGTCATCGGCAATGCATCGGTCATCACGCTTGTTGGGGTTGGCCGGGGCGCCCAGGGCCTGGCTGAAGACCAGTTGAGCAACCTCGGCGCCAACGTCCTGTTTGTTGTACCCGGCAACAACGACACCCGTCGACGTGGAGTTGCCTTCCCCCGCACGCTGGTTCTCGAGGACGCTGAAGCCATTGCAGAGCAGGTTCCCAGTGTGAAGCGGGTGGCTCCGCAAATAACCAGCAGTCAAGTTGTTCAGGCGGGTGCGAGAAGTGCCACAAGTTCGATTTCAGGAATCACTCCAGAATTTTTGACGGTTCGCAGTTTTGATGTTGCCCAGGGTCGGTTCATCAACCAGGAAGACGTCAAAGCTGCTCGCAATGTGGTGGTGATTGGTCCTGACCTCTCCACCAAACTGTTTCCAACGGGATCACCGATCGGCCAACCGCTGCGAATCGGCAGTCAATCCTTCTCGATCGTCGGCGTAATGGCACCGAAGGGTGCCGTTTTCGGCAGCAACCAGGACGAAAATGCTTACATTCCTCTCTCCACGATGGTGACGAGGCTGACGGGTAGAGATCCAACGTTCGGCATCAGTCTGAGCTTCATCAGTGTTGAAGCGAATGATGAATTCAGCACGGGAGCAGCAAAATTTCAAATCACAAATCTGCTTCGACAACGTCACAACATTCTTCGCGACGACGACTTCGCTGTTCGTTCTCAGAAGGATGCACTCAGCATTGTTGGCTCCATCACTGGAGGGTTGACGCTGATGTTGGCTGCCATTGGGGGAGTTTCCCTTCTCGTGGGGGGGATCGGGATCATGAACATCATGTTGGTTTCCGTTAGTGAACGCACCGAAGAGATCGGACTGCGCAAGGCCCTGGGGGCACGCAGTCAGGACGTGCTGCAGCAATTCATGGTCGAGTCGCTC
>CAZJLQ010000173.1:0-4003 GCA_964546675.1 uncultured Synechococcus sp. | reverse complement strand
CACCGAACTGGGCAAACAGTTCGATCACATCTTCCTGCTCAGCGCGGAAGGGAAGATTGCCGACGAAAATGCTCACGTTTTAAGTGGACCGGGTACGAAAGGAAGGACCGAAGAAAGGACCTGGAACATCGCCATAGATCCATGACTTCGAAAAAGAAGCGCGTACCTCTGGCTCCTTAAGCGTAGACCCGTCTGCGCAACTGAGGCATCCCCTTGCAGGAGATCAAGCTGTTGCGTTGAGTAAATCAGACCATCGCGTTAACTGTTCCTCAACTCGAATGAAGGCGGTCCCCCCCTCGCTGGTCCGTGCTGCCACCACGGCTCGGGGAGCCAAGGCAGCATGCAGATCCGCTTCAAAGGCGGGGTGCAGATCCTTCCAATCCGACAGGCTCAGGTCGCGCAATAAACATTTCCGCTCCAGGCAGCGACGCACCACTGCTCCGACCAACTGGTACGCCTCGCGGAACGGCACACCCTTGGACACCAAATAATCCGCCACATCAGTGGCATTCGAGAAATCTTGCTCAACGGCTTGCTCCAAACGCTCGGCGCGAAAGAAAAGACCTTCTTCGAATAGAACCGCCATCGCTTCAACACAATCGCGGGTGGTGCGAACCGCGTCGAACAAAGCCTCCTTGTCTTCCTGAAAATCCTTGTTGTAGGCAAGAGGAAGTCCTTTGATCATGGTGAGCAGAGCCTGAACGTGGCCGAAAACCCTGCCGCACTTACCGCGAACCAGCTCAGGCACATCCGGATTTTTCTTCTGGGGCATCAGGCTGCTTCCAGTCGCACAACGATCACTGAGGCGAACAAAACCAAACTCCTCCGATGCCCAAACGATCACCTCCTCTGCCAGACGACTGAGGTGTGCCATCACGAGTGAAGCCGCTGCGGAATACTCAACGCAGAAATCACGATCACTCACAGCATCCAAACTGTTGAGATAAATCCCCTCAAATCCCAGGTCTGAAGCGGTCATCCGCCGATCAATCGAAACGGGCGTGCCCGCCAGAGCCGCAGCACCAAGAGGGCAGACATTGACACGGCCTCGAACATCCCGAAGCCTGTCTCGGTCACGCTGGATCATCTCGAGATAAGCGAGCAGATGGTGGGCCAGGCAAAGCGGCTGTGCCCTCTGCAAGTGGGTGTAACCAGGAATCAGGGTGTTGCGATGCTGTTGCGCCTGAAGAAGAAGTGCTCGCTGGAGGCGCTGAAGGTCTTCGTCCAATTCATCCAAACGGCGCCTCAGCCAAAGCCTCAGATCCGTACCGACCTGATCATTGCGACTACGACCTGTATGCAGCTTCTTGCCCACCGGTCCGAGCAGCGCAATCAGGCGTCGCTCAACAGCGAAGTGCACATCTTCATCTTCAAGGCCCGGCTGAAAACGACCCTGCGCGGCTTCGGTGCGAATGGTTTCCAGCCCCTGCACCAGCTGATCGGCTTCGTCAGCGTTGATCACTCCACAACGGGCCAACATCCGGGCATGGGCGATCGATCCGTCGAGATCCTCCTGAAGCAAGGTGAGATCAAAACCGATCGAAGCATTGAAGACTTCGATGAATGGATGCAAGCCCTCCTCAAACCGATCGCTCCAGGTCGCTTCGGAACCGCCAGTCACACCACCTGCCATCGGACGATCTGCACCTGAACTCCTCAGCTTGTCAGGCCAGTGGACGCATTCCGACACTGGGAAGTGTGACCGCCTCGGGCACTTTCAAAACCACCATCGAAGCGTCGTCCTCCAGTTGACGATCCCGACCGACAAAGCGATCGAGCCGTTCAAACAGCGTTTCCAAAATGCCCTGGGATCCCTGGCCACTCCTGCAGGCACTTTCCAGTGCTCGGATCAATCGGGCTTCATCAAAACGATCACCCGTGATGCCAGGCGCCTCGGTGACTCCATCGGTGTAATACAAGAGCACATCTCCAGGTTCCAGACGGACTTCACCACTGCAGTAGTCCGCTTCTGGCTGGAGACCGATCAGCAATCCGGCAGCATCCAGCCGGGTGATGCATCGCCGTTCAGCACACCAGAGCAAGGGGGGGTTGTGCGCAGCATTGGCAAATCGAAGCTTGCGGGTTCGCGGATCGAAATCGGAATAAAACAGCGTGACGAACCGATGGGACTGAGCCAGGTCCTCCTGAGCCAGCTGGTTGAGATCGTGAAGAATGCGATCCGGGGGAAGACCACTGAGGACCTCAGCCCTGAGCATGCCGCGCAGCATGGTCATCAACAGTCCGGCAGGCACTCCCTTGCCCATGACATCCCCCATCACCAGTGCCCAACGTCCCCGTTCACGCCTGCGCCCCATCAATTCCGGCCGAGTGGGGATGAAGTCGTAGTAGTCGCCTCCCACCTGAAAAGCCGGTCGGCAACGGGCTGCCAACTCCACGCCCTCGATCACCGGGCAGCGATCCGGCAACAACTGGGCCTGAATTTCGGCCCCGATGCTCAGCTGTCGGTCAACCCGTTCGTGGCGACGGGCCTCCTGCAGCATCTGGTCATTTTCAATCGCCACCCCTGCGAGATCGGCCACCAACTGGGCATGGCGACGATGCACCTCTGTCCAGACCAGCTCACCACGGCGATCGAACACGTACAGCCGTCCCCGCGGGCGACCCCGAGCCACCACGGACGTGGCGAACATCCCGGCCCGAGGCAACAACCGCTGGACCAGACGGTCCATGTCAAGCAGCAGACTTTCTTCCGTCCCAAAACCAGCGCTGTGACCGGGCTCAAACGCCGAGAGACGCCTTAACAACTCCTGACAGGGTTCTGCAGGAACCGCCTGCAACTGATCGCGCCATAGGCGACCATCCGCCTGAAACGGAACAAGCAAGGCTCCTTCAACCGTCAGCAGCCGCGACGCCACCACCGGCACAAGTTCCAGAAAGCGTTGCAGGTTGGTAAAACTGCGCAACGCGAATGCCAGGGACACCAACAGGTCCTGATTACGGCGTTGCTCCCGGCTGAGGCTGTCAAACAATTGCCGCAGGGACGACATCGCTTGCGGCGTTGGATTCGAGCTCCGGAGCTGTGGTGCTGGATGTCGACGTGGTGGCTTGCTGCTCACGGCTCAGCCACCGATGGGGCTGCAACGTAGCAACGGTTCAGCGGCCGGCTAGCAATGCCTCCACGAATTCAAAACTGTTGAAAGGCCGCAAATCCCTCACGCCTTCCCCTGCGCCAATGAACCGAATCGGCAGACCAGCTTCGGAGGACACCGCGAGAGCCACACCGCCCCGGGCGGTGCCATCCAGTTTCGTGATGACAACTCCTGTGAGTCCAGCAGCCTGGGCAAAGGCCATGGCCTGACGAAGACCGTTCTGCCCCTGACTGGCATCCAGAACCAGAAGGGATTCGACTTTGGCTTCCGGAGCAAGGCGGTCAATGATCTTCCTGACCTTCTGCAGCTCCTCCATCAGGTTGTGCTTGGTCTGAAGGCGGCCAGCGGTATCCACCAACAGAAGATCGCTGCCGCGCGAGCGCGCAGCACCAATTGCATCAAACACGACTGCAGCGGGGTCGGCGTTGTCGCTGGGGTTGGAAACAACAGGCACATCACTGCGTTCACCCCAAACCTGCACCTGCTGAACCGCTGCGGCCCGGAAGGTGTCCGCCGCGGCAATCAAAGCGGAATAGCCACTGCGCACAGCAAGATTGGCCAACTTGCCGAGGGTGGTTGTCTTGCCGACACCATTAACGCCAACCATCAGCCAGATGTTGAGGCGACCGCGTTCCGGGGCCAAAACATCAAGACCGCTTTGCTCGATCGGAGCATCCAACAGACCCCGCAACTGCTCCTTCAGGAACCGAATTCCCTCCTCTGGAGCAACCACGTCCTGATTCATGCGCTGCCGCAGGGCATCGAGCACCTGATCCGTTGCCTGAACGCCGGCATCAGCACGAAGAAGCAGCGTTTCTAGATCGTCGAGAACCTCTGGGGTGAGCGGATCATCGCCCAAATTCTCCAAGAGGCCGGTAACGAAGCCCTGACGG
>CAZJLQ010000172.1:0-4006 GCA_964546675.1 uncultured Synechococcus sp. | reverse complement strand
GAGACGATGCTCATGCAGTTCTGCCTCGAAACAAGCGGCCGCCCGTAGGAGACCGATATCCGGTGAATAAGGTGGTGATCCGGTGAGGATCGTTTCTCAGACTAAGGGCTGAGAGCCTGGAGCGAGGTGAGCGGGCCAGAGGTGTTCACAACGTTCAACAAGATCGTTGTGAATCTCCTTTTGCAGGTTTCGTCCCTGCTGAGCAAGACGTCAGCGATGGCATTCTGCGCCATCTTGATGATGAAACTGATCCGGGGGTAACAGTTCTTCATCGCCGCCTTTCCTCGCTGAAACCTGCTGCGCCCCAATGCGTCCCAGCAGATGACGGTTCATGGACAGCACTAAAAACCCCCTGACAGATCTGCGGACTGCCAGGGGGCGTTCTTAACAACAACAGATGGGAATTATCTTGTGTTGTTTTATATCAAATGGCCTGATCTGTGGGTGGATTCAAGCCTGCATTGCCGCGGTACAGGGATGCAGTACGCGTCACCGTGTCTTGGAACTGCCCGGGGGATGTTTGCATCCCCTCGATGCGAGGCACATCATCGGAGGATGTGATGTCGCGGAGATCGAGCATGTTTTGAACAGCCTGTGGCTGGCCGTTCTCGGCTCGATCTCTCAGGAAATTGGCGACCTCAGCGGAGCTTGCGGCGCGACCGAGCAGCGCCAGACCGGCGGCAGATGCTGCTCTCAAGGGAGCCATCGACGACAAACGAGCCTGGAACAGATCACTCATCGCAACGGAGGCAACAAAACCAGCCAGATCGATGTCTTGATTTCGGAGCTTGGCTTCAGCGCTCACCAGCCGTTCATTGTCGAGCGGAATGCGATTCAGCAGCTGGCGGTAGGTGGCTTTGATCGAAACCGACAACTCCTCGTCTGAAAATGGCGCCGTCAGGACGAGGGCCGTCGGCAGACCATTGCGACGTGAGAAGCCCGATGCGTCCTGACTCTGCAAAGCACGCTTGAGCTTGTCATTGGGATTGGTTGCATCCGCTGGGCTCCCAGTTTTGAGCTGCGCAATGGAACCCTGGACCGTTGCGCTCCAACGGGTTGATGCAGGGGTGGAACGATCCTGAATCCAGGGATCAAGTTGTGGTCCTGTTGCAAGGGCAATCGGAGCAGGGATGCTGTCTGAAGTTTCGCGTCGGAAACTTGAGAAGGGCATGTTGCCCTCTGCAGAGGTGAATTGAATCTGCAGCAACCGATCGTCGTCGGCCGGGTCACGCCGGGCCATGAGATTGCGGATGGCCTGCGGTTGGCCTTGCTCAGCGCGATCCTTGAGGAATGAGCTGATTTCGGATGTTGTCGCGGCACGCCCCAGCAAGGCCAGGGTTGCTGCGGAAGCTGCACGAAGGGGTGCAAGGCGTGACAGGCGATTTTGGAAAATCTCGCTCAGTGCCACTGCCTCAATGAACTGAGCCAGGTTGATGTCCTGATTCCTGAGTTGCGATTCGGCTATGTCGAGTCGCTCGTCCGTCAGAGGGATGCGGTTGAGGAGTTGGCGATAGGTCTCGTCAATGACTGCCACCAACTCGTCTTCACTGAAGGGCGGCTTGAGTTCGATGAAGGAGGGGCGACCGATCCTGCTCGCGAATCCGGCCGGATCTTGGCTTTTCAGCGCACGGGTAAGACGTTCACCTGGCACCTCCGGTGCCGCAGCCCCTTTAAAACTGAGCTTCGGAGACCAGAACGGCCGTTTGGACGACGTGTCGCCCGTGCCGGGTTTGACGAGCTCAAGGGCTTCTTCAACAGGGTCGGACGCACTGGCCCCCGAAGTTGGGGTCCAACTGATCGTGGCCCCTGATCGGAGGTTCCTTGGCGTGAGGTCTCCACTGGTCCGAAGGGTGGTGCTGGTCTGACTTTCAGGACGACTGACCGGCGTCGACTCAACGACGGAAGAGAGATTAAGGGGCTCACCCCAGCCGGGCGCTCGGCGGCTGTTCAGATCTCCAGGCGTGATGAACCTCTCGTAGGGAACGGTGTCTTCGCCGAAGCAATCGGCATAGTCCTGGCTGTTAATCAGAGCATCAACAACCCCGTAAAAGCCCTTGCGTGCTGCCGTATCGAATAAGGCATCGATCTCCCAGCGACCAAAGGTTGGGCGACCCAGCAGACGGCGATGCATGACCTCGATCGCTTTGACGATGTAAAGGCCACTCCAGTACCGCTTGCGGAAAGCATCTGAACGTGCGACGCAACGGACAAAATCACGGAGTGAGATGTCTCCATTTTCAAGACGAGCCTCATCGGAACTCAGTCGTTCGCCTGCATAGCCTGAGTTCCCCAAAATCTGGGTATAGACGGCGTTGATGACGGATTGAGTGCTGGATTCCGTTTGTCTTGTACTGGGTAGACCCGTGCTTCTTGGACGCACCGTGCCGCCTGTGGCGATTTGTTGAAGACGAACCACCCTCGGTCCAACTCTGCGAGGCTTGCTGCTTCGCCACGAGCCACTGTCGATCTGACCGGGGCTGGCCAGGCCATTGCTGACCAGCAGCCTTCTGCTGTCGTAGCCGTAAGGGGCTGGGCGTGTGGCGACGGAAGCTGTCCCGCTGGGGAAGATGGCACCGTATTGGTTGGCAACAGGGTCATTTCCACCTCCGTAAACGTGTTGATCCGGGAAGGGCAGCCTGTAGGAGGCGTACAGGGTGACGTACTGAGGTGCTCCTTCAAATGGTGCACTGAAGTTGAAGAGTTTTCGATTGGATCCCCAGCCCGCACTCTCCTGAGCTTCCTCCCCTAAATCCCTCAAATAGGGAACAGTTTCCTCCCCAAACACCTGTGCATATTCATCGGAGTTCACCAAGACATCGATGAGTCCATAGAGGCCCTGATCGCTGAGAATGGAGAAAGAGCGTCGGAATTCCTCAAGGGAGCTGACGCCACGGCCAAGAAAATGCCGGTAGGCCAGTTCCACCACGCGGCTGTTGACAAAGCCGTCATGGAACTGGCGTCGGTATTCCTTGCTGCAGCCGAGGGCGCGAATGAATTCGCGCATGGACAGCTGACCCTGCACCACCTGGCTGGCTTCCGACGGGCACGGAACCTGGGAGTAGCCCTTGGCGATGTCGCGCTCGAAGACCTGTCGATAAGCAGCTCTAATAATCTCCGCTTTCTCTGCTCCCGAGAGTCCGGGACGCATCTCAAAGCGCTGTGGACGCTCTGAAGCAAGGGCATAGATGGCAGGCAATTGCAGACCCTGCTGCACACTGCTGCCGAGGCGCTGTTTCGTGCTGGGTGTCGAAACGGCTAGCTCTTTGAGCAGCACGTTGAAGCAGTCAATCGCCAGTTGGCGCGCCTCAGGCCTGTCCCTCAGCAGATCAGCGGAAGCCGCGCGCATCTCCTGCAAAGCAAGATTCGTTGCTGACAAGGAGCAGTTTTCGAGGAGCAGATCGCGCAGGCCCCGGGTATTAACTTCGAGAATGCTGGGGTCTCCAGCCACGATGGCGTAGCCCACGTAGCGCAGGAACCAGCCCATATCACGGACCGATTTGCGCATGAACGCAGGTCCGTAGCGGGCAATGCTGATGGGGGTGAACCCTGTGGGAATAATGATTCGTACATCCGCATCCCCTCCTCCGAGATCAAACAAGCGGGTGAAGAAGTTGCCGCGCTTGGGGGCGGCGCTTTCACCGGTGAAGGTGCGAACGGATTGTTCAAAAGCAGCTTGATCAGCTGCCAGGGGAGCTCCTGCCTCTCCAAAGCCAGCTCTGCCGGTTTCACCGGTGCTCAGTGGAGCATCGAGGAACGACAGGGGTGTTCCGCCAGCAAAGATTCGATTGGCAGCTCTGGCAACAATCGACTCAGCATTGGCCGCAATGATCCGAGACGCCTCGACGCGATCCTGACCGCTCCGGAAAAAGGTCACCAGGGTGTCCAGCTCGCCGCCATCGGGGAAGCGATCCTGCTGCTCGGCCTGACGAACGCTGGTGAGCGGCAGGGTGTCGTACAGCTGGGGGGAAACCCGCGGGCTGCCGCTGCTAGCGGTCACTGTCATTGA
>CAZJLQ010000171.1:0-4007 GCA_964546675.1 uncultured Synechococcus sp. | reverse complement strand
CAGGTCTGCAGTCCGTTCAAAGCAGCTGCCACAACCCGGTGATCACCGTCCTGCTGGAGAGATTGCAGCAGGGAGCGCGAGTCTCTCCCTAGATCTCCCACCGATGCTTCCCGCACAAGCCGACCCAGGATCTCGGCGCCACTCACCCGAACAGTGCCATCTGCATCCTTGATCGCCACCTGGGCCAGCTCGTACAGCCACTTGAGGTCGATCTCCTGCTGTTCGGCATAGGCGGAGAGGATGCTGCAGCGCACCAACCAGGCCTGATCGACTGTGAAGACATCCTTCAGCAGGGGCCAAGCGCGCTGCACGCCATAACTGACCAGGGCATTCGCCGCTTCAGCCCGCACATTGGGATCGGCGTCTGCCTGAACCAACCGACTCAGCACGGTCCACCCCTCCTCGCTCTGTTTGTATCCCAGCCCGCTGCAACTGAGCGATCGCACCAGAAAAGGCGTCTGTTCAGTACCAAGAACCAGCAAAGGCACCGCGTCCTCGGCAGAACAAAAGCGCAGCTGTGTGATCGCTGGCATGGCCTGAAGAGGATCGCCGCTGCCGATCGCCTCGCGCAAGGTTTCCAGATCGGGATGTTGATCCTCTGGGGATTGGGTCATGAATCAGGGATGCAACGGATGCAAGCGCATCACGACAGCATCAAATGGGTTGTGCAGTCTGGAGGGTTCAGAGTCGATTCGGTTGGATCAAACCGCATCGCGACAGGCACTGATCAGAGCTCAGCTTTGAAAGCGCAGCCTTTCAATGCTCAGCCCTGGCGGCACGACTCCGAGACAGCGCATCCAGCAACCGTCCACGGCGGCGGCGGCGACCGACCGCACTGCTGATGATCAATCCAGACCCGACCAGCACAGCCGGCAGTGCCTGCACCTTGTCGCTGCCCTGACGCTGCTGCGCCGCCAATACCGCCAACAGCACTAAGAGCGGTGCTCCAAAGGACAGCCAGATCTGAACCTGACGTTTCATCCGCCGCACCGTTCCCGCATCCAGGCCAGCAGGGTGGCGCTGAGCACCTCGATGCCGGCCCCCAGCGCCTGTTCGTCAGGCTCGAAGCGACCGTTGTGCAAAGGAGCGCACCCTTCTGGACCTGCCACACCCAACCGCATCATCGTGCCGGGCACATCGCGCAGCAGTTCCGCGAAGTCTTCCGCCCCCAAGGAGGGCTGCCGCACCGGTTGCACCCTCTCTTCACCGAGACAGGACCTGGCCGTGCGCTCCAGCAAAGCGGTGAGCTCAGGGTCGTTGACCACCGGTGGTGCAATGCACCGGTAGCGCACCGTCGCACTGCCCCCAGCACTCCTGCAAAGGTCAGACACCGTGGTCTCAATCCAGGCCGGCAATCGATCATGCAGGGCGAGATCAACACAGCGCACGGTCCCGAGCAGACGCACCTGATCGGCAATCACGTTGAACGCCTTTCCCCCTTCAATCTTGCCGAAACTGATCACCACGGGATCGAGCGCATTGAGGCGACGGGCGATGGACTGCTGCAGATCCGTGACCACCCGAGCTGCGATCCAGATCGCATCCACGGCCTGATGGGGCCGTGCACCATGGCCGCCCACACCGCGAACCGTGATCTCGAGTTCACCGGCTGCGGCCGTGAGACATCCACTGCGAACGCCGATCACCCCACCCTCGAGATCGGGAACCACATGGACCCCGAACAGCGCCTCCAGGCCAGCGGTCGCCCCGGCATCCCGCATCCAGATCGCCCCTTTGGCCAGCTCCTCCGCTGGCTGAAACAACAAGCGGACCCGAGCGGGAAGGCTGGCTTCAGCCGCCAACAACCGCGCCACACCCAGGCCGATGCAGGTGTGGATGTCGTGGCCACAGGCATGCATCACCCCCAGGCGCCTGGAGGCATAGGGCAGGCCGGTCTGCTCCTCGACCGGCAGAGCATCCATGTCCACCCGCAAGCCCACCAGCGGCGCACCCTCAGGACCGAGCTCCGCCACCACCCCGGTATGCCCCACCCCCTCCTGGACACGCCAACCAATCCGACGCAATTCCCCTGACACGAGTGCGGCGGTCTGATGTTCTTCCCCGCTTAATTCAGGGTGCGCATGGATGTGGCGCCGCAACTCGATCAGCTCAGGCAGAGCCTGATCCAGGAGCTCGTGACGGCTCATCGTGGCGTCAGCGCCAGGAACGCCATCAAATCCTCCGCCGGTTGAGGCGGCCAACGGCGGATCTCCCGCAACCAATCGAGCTGTCGATACCGCTGATCAAGGCCAGCAGCAGCGGCCCAATGGCTTTCGGCTTCACCGGACATCCCACGTCGCCACAGCAATCCGCTGAGCGCTGCCCTGGCATCAGCAAACATCGGGTAGCGGCGAATCAATTTGCGCAGCTCAGCCTCCGCCAAGGCAAGATCGCCCACCTGCCAGGCCGCCAGCGCTTCACTGGAACGGGCCATTGCGAAGCCTGGCTGCACCAGGAATGCTTCTCCAAACAAACGGCGAGCCTCAGGCCAGTTGTCTTCCGATCCCCTCACGTTGCCAAGGTTGTACAACGCCGCGGCATCGCTTGGATCGCGCTCAAGGATCCAGAGGTAATCCGCCGCCGCAGCCTGCCAATCCTGCAGAGCCTCTTCCGCCGTGCCGCGATTGAGATGGGGATCAGCTTCGTCGGGAGCCAGAGCCATGGCACGGGTCTGATCAGCAATGGCTCCATCCGGGTCACCCATTGCGAGCCGCACGTTTCCACGATTGCTGAGCGCAGCGGCATCCTCCGGCTCAAGGGTCAGCACCTGATCCCAGAGCGGCAAAGCCCGTTCGAAATCCCCCGTCCGACTCGCGCCAAGGGCCTGCTCGTACAGCTGTTGAGTACTCGGCGCCGCCCAGGCTTCGACAGGCCAGATCACCTGAAAAACCAGCGTCAGCAAAACAAGGGTGCGAATCATGCCGCCTCATCAGCCTGGAGATGATCACGCCCGGCCTGGGTGACCACACGTCCGCGAGGGGTTCGCATCAGGAAACCCTGCTGCAGCAGGAAAGGCTCAACAACCGCTTCAAGGGTGGCAGGGTCCTCCCCCAGCGCTGCTGCCAGGGTATCGAGGCCAACCGGGCCACCGCCGTACTGGTCCAGCAGCAACTCCAGCAAGCGACGATCGCTGGCATCCAAACCGCGATGATCGACGCGATGCAGACGCAACGCGTCCGCCACCAACGACGCATCGATCGACTCGGTGGCTCCCTGAACGCTGGCCACATCCCGAACACGCCGCAGCAACCGATTGGCAATCCGAGGGGTGCCCCGGCAGCAGCCTGCAATCTGGCTACAGGCAGCCGGTAACAGACCGACGCCAAGCAGGCCGGCCGTGCGCGCAACGATCGATTCGAGATCGTCCTGTCCGTAAAACTCCAAGCGTTGAATCAAGCCGAACCGATCGCGAAGGGGGGAACTGAGCGAACCAGCACGGGTTGTGGCGCCCACAAGGGTGAACGGCGGCAGCTCGAGCGAACGGGTGCGAGCGGTGCTGCCTTTCCCCACCGTGAGGTCCAGACGCCGATCCTCCATGGCGGGATACAGCAACTCCTCCGCCACCCGCGTCAACCGGTGAATCTCATCGATGAACAACAGATCGCGGGGCTGCAGGTTCATCAGCAAACCAACGATGTCGCGGGGCCGCTCCAGCGCCGGTGCACTGGTGATCCGGCATGACACCCCCAACTCCTCGGCCAGCACCAGGGCCATGGTCGTCTTCCCCAGACCGGGCGGCCCGTAAAGCAGCACGTGGTCCAGAGCATCACCACGACTGAGGGCGGCCTGCACCGCAATCCCGAGAACCTGCTTCAGCTCGCTCTGACCGATGTAATCCTCCAGCCGCTTCGGCCGCAGCCCGTCTTCAGGGCGCGGAGAGGTTTCGTCCGGGGCTTGCTGCGCATCCAGCAGCGGCGTTGCGGCGGGTTGCCGGCGGGAAGTGTTGCGGCCAGCGCCGGAAGAGACAATCGCCATGCGGGAAGGGTACCCAGACCTGGATAGGGTCG
>CAZJLQ010000170.1:0-4007 GCA_964546675.1 uncultured Synechococcus sp. | reverse complement strand
CAATCCACTCCACCACGCAAAGCTGGGAAGCCCTCCCGCCGATGGATCCCGACTGAGCGAGCACACGAGCCAGGCACCGATTGCGGGCCACAGGGCCAGACCTCCCACCCACATCAGCACCCGTTTCTGCTCCGAGGGTGAGGGGCGTGCTGGGGCGGTGAAATAAGTGAGTGCCAGCAGAACGGCGCCGGCAGCGAAGGGGATCTGCCCAGATTGGGCGAACCACTCAGAAGCGAACCGATCCAATTGCAGGGTGAGGACCGCCATCAACCATGCAGGCCCCAACAGGGACAGCAGCACCAGCTGCGGCCACTGCCGCAGCAGCAGCCACCCGGCCGCCGCACCAAGGGACCACAACAGAAGACCCCATTGGAACGACCAGGCGACCTCCAGATGGAAGATCTGCGCGAACAGAAAAACAGCTGCTCCGAAGCTGATGGTGCCAACGGCATGCAAGCCAAGGCCCATGGCTGGGAATCCCTCGGCGAACCAACTCCCACCCCCATGCAAACCCGTCGTGAGAAGCACCAACAGCACCGCACGCCAGAGGGGAGACAGATGATCCCAGTGGGCGGCCACAAACAGCAGAAGGCCTGCGGCAAGCAACAACGAACCAAGCAGGATCATCAGCCGCACCGGCCAACCAAGAACCCGCGACAGTTCCGGACGCCGGGCCTCATGCTGCGCCCGGGCCTGCTCCCACCGGGAGATCGCCGCAGCTTCTGTTGGATCGATCAGCCCTGCGTCCTGCCACCGCTGCAGATGGCAGGTCCAATCAGACGGAGAAGCGGAGGGAGGCTCAGCCATCTGGCCGTTTTGAAACCGCCTGATCCTGACGTGACTCAGCGACCGGACAACAAAGACATAAGCCAGGGGCATCCAACCGCCAGGCATGCAACCGATACCCCCCAGCGCCCGGCGTGATGGATGCAGCGATCTCCCGGTCCAGCAGGTAGAGCGGATCCCCAAGCAACGGACTCCCCAGCTGGGCCAAATGAATGCGGATCTGGTGGGGCCGCCCGGTATGAATCGTCACCTCCAGCCGGTCCCCTGCAGCGGTCCGCTCCAGAAGTCGCAGCTCGGAATGGGCCGAAAGCCGCCTGCGGATTGGCTCCTCCCGCAAGGGTTCTGGCCCCCAGATCCAACCCAGGCGCGGATGAGGCCGCTCGACCACATCACTTTTCACGCTGATGGGCTGTTCGATCTCCAACCCCGGAATCCGATGCGCCCATGCCTGATAAACCTTGCGACAGCCGCCATCCGGCCGAAACTGACGGGACAGCGATGCCCGTCGTTGAACGGTCCGCGCACAGACCTGCAGCCCTGAGGTAAACCGGCCGAGACGATGCACAGGCTTGGGAGGGAGACATTCACCAGCGGCTCGGCTGCGTTGCTCCAGCAGGGATGTAAGCGTGTGCATCAAGAACCCGCCGCCTGGCATCACAGGCAGCCCGGCGGGTTTGTTGATCACCAAAAGGTCGCCATCATCCCGGATCACATCCCAGGCATCCGGAATGGATTCTTCCTGCCAAGGCGGGCGCACCCAGGTGATCAGCTCTCCTCCAGTTAGGCGAAAATCAGCCGTGATGTGCCCACCGTTGCAACGCAATTGACCCGCCGCGAGGCGACTGCGCCAGAGCTCCAGTGATGAATGGCAATAACGACTGGCCATCCAGGTGCTCAACCATTGCCCGGATTGGCCTGCTGGAACACGATCCTGATAGGACCAGCCGTTGTTAAATGCGGCCGGAAGCCAGCCCGTCTGCGGGTCCTCAACCGGCGTTGGCCTCAATTGACCAACCGATGTTCCAGGGCATAACGAACCAGTTCGGTTCGGCTGGACGTGCCCGTCTTGTTGAACAGGCGACTGACGTACTTCTCGACATTTCTGATCGAGGTCTCCAGCTGCCGGGCGATTTCTTTGTTCATCAGTCCCTCTGCCACCAGCTGAAGCACGCTGGCCTCTCGAGGCGTGAAGCTGTGCACCACTGGATCTTTGGCCGGCAGCGCCTCTGCCTGGGCCAGCAATGAGCGGATTTCAGTGATCTGCTTGGCCATCTGGCCCATGTCCGTGTCGGCAAAACGGGCCGCCTCCTGCAGCAGCCGCTGCTGGCGTTGGGCCACGTTGCGCACCCGAGCCACCAGCTCATCGGGATCAAACGGCTTCGGGATGTAATCGTCAACACCGGCGAGATAACCCTGGGTGCGATCCGCCGTCATGCCCTTGGCGGTGAGAAAGATCACCGGCGTGCCGCCGAGCCGTTCGTCTTCCCGCAATTTCTTCAGAAGTCCATAGCCGTCGAGGCGCGGCATCATCACATCGCTGATCACCACATCAGGCAGCATCTGCTGAGCCTTCGTGAACCCCTCTTCCCCATCCACTGCAGTGGTCACGTCGAAGCCCTCATCTTCGAGGTAGGCCTGCACCGCAGTCCGCAGGCCGGGCTCATCATCCACCAACAGCAGCCGTGGAGCGGGAACCGCAGCCTCCTGCTCATCGGTGCTGGGCGTGGTGGGGGCGTCGCTCATGGCCGGGATCGCTCTTGGCGCAATGTATGGAGCCGACGGCTGGTGGACCAGTGCGGGTAACTCAACCCACTCCGGACCGCTCTTCCAGCTGCAGCAGCGGTGACCAGACTGCGGGAAGTCGTCCTGGTCCGCCGTGTCCCCCAGCGTTGTGGAGTACACCCTGAACCGACTGGCGGATCTGGGCATTGAGCATGTCTTCGGTGTTCCCGGCGACTACGCGTTCCCGATCAACGATGCCGTTGAAGTGCATCCACGCCTGAACTGGGTGGCCTGCGCCAACGAACTCAATGCGGCCTATGCCGCCGATGGTTATGCCCGACGCCGAGGGGCAGGCATCCTCTGCACCACTTACGGCGTGGGAGAGCTGAGTGCGATCAATGGGGTGATGGGCTCCATGGCGGAGCGGTTGCCGGTGTTCCACCTGGTGGGCACACCAAGCCAACGGATCGTGAAACAAGGGCTGATCTGTCATCACACCCTTGGTGATCAGACCTACGACCGTTTCGAGGCGATCTCCGCAGCAGCCTGCTGCGTCAGCGCCCGGCTCACGCCAGACAACGCTGTGATCGAACTGGAACGGGTGATCGACAAAGCCCTGGAGGAATCCCGACCGGCCTACCTCACCCTGCCCATGGATCTGGCCTTGATGCCGATCAACGGCAAGCCGATCAGCGGTGAACCGCTCGGCAGCATCACCCAGCACCAGAGCGTCCGCCACGAGCTGGATGCTGCGATTGAGCTTGTGATGATGCGACTGGCTACCGCTGAGCACAGTGTTGTGATTCCCACAACCACACTGCAGCGCTTTGGTCTCAGCGACAGCTTCAACCGCTTCCTGGAGGCCTCTGGCCTGCCCTATGCCACCACACCGATGGACAAGGCACTGCTCAGCGAAGACCATCCCGCCTTCATGGGGATGTACAACGGCGCTCGTTCCTCACCGAAAGCTCTGGAACAGGTGATCGAAGGGGCCGATCTGCTGCTGGATGTGGGCGGGTTGGTCATGGAAGACCTCAACACGGGCCTCTGGAGCGATCAGCTGGATCCACGCCGCATCATCAGCCTCAGATCCGACTGGGTTCAGGCCGGAAACCAGGTGTTTACCGGCGTCAGCCTGGCCGATCTGCTCGAAGGACTGACCGATCGCCTGACGACGGACGGCAAGCGAGAGAAGCGATGGGGGGAGTCGCGCCCTGTTCAACCGTCGCCATTCCTGCCTCTGGTGGGAGATGGCGACGAGCTGATGCACTCATCGCTGTTCTACGCATGCCTGCAGCGCTTCCTGCAGGCCGGAGACCTCTTGGTCGCCGACACCGGCAGCTGCCTGCTGCAGCTCAATGCCCACCGTCTACCGGCCGACGTAGCGATGGAAAGCCAGACCCTATGGGGATCGATCGGCTGGGGAACTCCCGCCACGCTCGGTTGCGCTCTGGCTGAGCCGGAACGGCGTGTGGTGCTGGTGAGCGGTGATGGCGCGC
>CAZJLQ010000169.1:0-4008 GCA_964546675.1 uncultured Synechococcus sp. | reverse complement strand
CCAGCGCTGCTGCATCCAGGCCTGGAGAAGATGCCCCCACTCGGCGAACTGGGTGAACAGCAGAGCCCTGTCGCCCGCCTCGATCACCTCGTCGAGGATCTCTTCAAGCCGTTGCAACTTGGCGGAACGGGTCAGGAAGCCATCTCCAACGGCGCCTTCGTCTAGAGCGAGCGCCGGGTGGTTGCAGATCTGTTTGAGCTTGGTGAGCAGCGCCAGCACCTGACCATGTCTCTGGCCGCGTGGAGCCCTCGCAATCGCATCCAGCGTGTCTTCCACCGTTTTGCTGTAAAGCGATTTCTGTTCCTTGCTGAGCCCCACCCATTCGCTCAGCTCGACCTTCTCCGGGAGGTCGGAAATGATCGCCTTGTCGGTTTTGAGCCGGCGCAGAATGAAGGGCCCGACGCGTGACTTGAGGTCCCGCAGCGACGCCATATCCCCGTACCGCTCGATCGGCATCCGATACCGCTGGCGGAAGAAGTCTTCCTCTCCGAGCACTTTCGGATTGAGGAAATCCATCAGAGCCCACAGCTCGCTGACCCGGTTCTCCACCGGAGTTCCGGTTAGAGCGATGCGGAAGCGGTTGCTCTTGCTGCGGCTGGTGCGTGCCAGGTCACGGGCGGCCTGGCTCTGCTTGGCGCCGGGATTCTTGATCGCCTGGGCTTCATCGATTACAACCCCTTGCCAATCCTGGCTTTCCAGCAATTCGCTGTCCCGCTGCAACAGGCCGTAACTGGTGAGCACCAGATCCACATCCTGCAAGGCTTTTTTCAGGGCAGCAGGGGTGGAAGGGCGGCGGGGCCCGTAATGCTCCCGTACCGAAAGTTCGGGCGTAAAGGCCTCGGCTTCGCGGTGCCAGTTTGTCAGCACTGAGGTGGGCGCCACCAGCAGAACCGGTCGTTTCAGTTCCTGTTCCGCCTTGAGGTGTTGCAGGAAGGCGAGCAGTTGGATTGTTTTGCCCAGGCCCATGTCGTCCGCGAGACAGGCGCCCTGGTCGAAGCGATGCAGAAAGGCCAACCAGCCCAGGCCCCGTTCTTGGTAGGGCCGAAGCTGGCCGCAGAAGCCTTCGGGTGCGGGGAGGGGATCCGGGGCCTTCTGCTGGTGGTACTGCTCAAGCACCCCCTGAAGCCTTGGACCAGCATCAAATTGATGCACGGGAAGGCGCATCAGCAGATCGCCTTCCGCCGCTGTGATCCGCAGGGCGTCATCAAGACTCAGCTCGGGATTGGCACTGCAGAAGCGCTCTGCATTTTTGAGATCGTTGGGGCGCAGTTCGATCCAGGCACCCTTGTGGCGCACGAGCGGGCTGCGTTTGCCGCTGAGCCGCTCCAGTTCCCGCAGCGTCAGGGTCACCCCCCCGATCATCAGATCCCAGTTCCAGTCGAGGCTTTCGCCGAGGGTGAAACCGCTGGAACGTTCCGGCAGTTCCGCTTTGATCGCCAGGCCAAGGCGACTGGCCAAGCCACCCGACAGGCTCGGGGGCAGTTCCACGCCGACGCCGGCATCTCGGAGTTGCTGGGTGGCCGTCCGCACCAGAACGAACGCTTCGGCCGGTGTGAGCTGCATCGTTTCCGGGGTGGCGCTTTCCAGCCCCCGCTCGATCGGTGCAAACACCGTTAGGGCCCGCCCCAAACCTTCCAGCAGCACCTCACCGGGCTGCTCAACTTGCACCTCTCCCAGTTGCAGTGTTTCGGCGCCGGAGGCCCAGGCTGCTGCTGCCGGGAGTTTCAGGCTTGGATCGGCTTCGGCTTGCAGGGCGAAGCGCAGCTCCCAGAGGTCTTCACCTTCCGCTGGCGTGAGCAATTCCAGGCAGGTGCGGGCGGCCGCAAATCCGCCTGAGATCCCCTGCCGCCAGTGGAGGCTGGCGGCGGCAAGCCGTTCGGCATCCTCCTCGCCTAGCTCAATGACACCCGACTCGGATCCGAGAGCTTCTTGCCAGGTGCTCAGTAGGGGGTCTAGGCCGTCTTGGGATGGCTGAAAGTCCTGACGCAGCAGGGCGTCGACGAGATCCTCCAGCAGGGTTGCTACCCGGAGCCTGCCGCTGCGCGGACGGCAGCAGGCCACGGGATTGGCGGCCCGCATCGCCTCTGGCCGCAACCGGGTCATGCGGTTGCTGCGACGTCCCATGGGTTCACGCCAAGGAAGCGCACAGGTGGCGACCAACGGCAAACTGGCCGCGAGATCTTCGAGGCGCCGACGATCCTCTTCACGGTTGAGCAACGGCACCCAGCGGGCCCTGTGGGGGTAGCCGTCGCCCTTGCTCAGTTCCACCTGCGGGATCCAGCGTCCCCTGGCCACAAGACTGAGTGCCCACCGCTGCAGATGGCTCCACCAGCGGAGCTCATCCGCCAGATCAGGCTGGCCGTCGGAGAGCGGTAGGCGGGAGAGCCAGTCGGTGGCAGCTCTCGGTTCGAGGGCAAGGCCCTGGACCTGCCAGGGCCACCATTCGGTTTGCTTTGGAATCGGTTCCCCTGCCTGGAGTGGGAGCCCGGTCCAAACCGGCTCATCGGCGGGTGGCTCCGCTGCCTTGCTTCGGTTGCGCCTTGGTTTCACCGCGCGGCTCGGCAGGGTGAGGCAGGCCGTCGCCTGGATGCTGCCGCTCGGTAGGAGATCCTGTTCTCCGAGCCAGGCCGTGAGATCGTCGCTGCTCAGGCTGAAGGGGTGCAGGGCCGGAGTCAGGCCAGGCCCCTGGGGAGTCGCTACGCGCCAGGTGTCAGCCCAGATCAACAGCGCCGGCTGTCCGGAACTGTTATCGGTGCGGATGGCTGGAAGCCAGGTGGCGTGCAGCAGGCTCATGGCCGCGACGCGGGCAGGAAGCGATGGGTGCCGTGGAGGAGGAGCGCACTGCCGATCAACGGCAGCCAACCCTGTAGGAGTTCAACCCCTACCAATCCCAGGCTATCGAGCTGCCACTTGTCAAGTGTTAGGGGCATTCCCAGGCTGCGCACTCCGCAGATGGCGCCCACAAGCCCGGCCTGCAGATGACTGTCGTCGGGATCCGCCCGGTGCAGGTGGAAGGCGAGCAGCCCATAAAACAGTCCACAGCCCCCTGAGCGGATCACCGCTTCCAGCCCCCAGCCGAGACTGATCAGCCCAGCGCTGATGCCGGCCAGCAGGGCCCAGCCGATCGACTTCAGGCGTAACTGGGCGCGACAGTCGGAATCGCTTGGAGGAACGGCCAAAGCTGCCGGCGGCTCAGGAGCGATCATGAAGCTGGATCCTCTCTCCCTTCCATGGCCGCCGCCGCATCGTCGTCATCTGCAGCGTCTGCACCCCGCAGCGGCGAGGAGATCCGGGAGGCGTTCCTGCGGTTTTACGCAGAGCGTGGGCATCAGCGAATGCCCAGCGCGTCGCTGATTCCGGAGGATCCAACGGTGTTGCTCACCATCGCTGGGATGCTGCCGTTCAAACCGGTCTTCCTCGGTCAGCAGGAGCGACCGGCACCGCGGGCAACAAGTTCCCAGAAGTGCATTCGAACGAACGACATCGAGAACGTGGGCCGCACAGCGCGCCATCACACGTTCTTCGAGATGCTTGGCAACTTTTCCTTCGGGGATTATTTCAAGCAGCAGGCGATCGAGTGGGCTTGGGAACTCAGCACAGATGTCTTCGGCATCGACCCGAGCAATCTTGTGGTGAGTGTGTTCCGCGAAGACGACGAAGCCGAACAGATCTGGCGTGATGTGGTGGGGGTCGATCCCAAGCGGATCATTCGCATGGATGAGGCCGACAACTTCTGGGCCTCAGGCCCGACCGGCCCCTGTGGACCCTGTTCGGAGATCTACTACGACTTCAAGCCTGAACTGGGGAATGAGGGCATCGATCTGGAGGACGACGACCGTTTCATCGAGTTCTACAACCTGGTGTTCATGCAGTACAACCGCGACGCACAGGGGACCCTGACGCCGCTGGCGAACCGCAACATCGACACCGGCATGGGCCTGGAGCGGATGGCGCAGATCCTGCAGAAGGTTCCCAACAACTACGAAACCGATCTGATCTTTCCGCTGA
>CAZJLQ010000168.1:0-4009 GCA_964546675.1 uncultured Synechococcus sp. | reverse complement strand
CGAATCGATGGGGCCAAGGGCTGTGTGATCAACATCAGCGGCGGCAAGGACATGACCCTTGAAGACATGACCACAGCCTCTGAGGTCATCTACGACGTGGTCGACCCGGAAGCCAACATCATTGTTGGTGCCGTTGTTGATGAGGCTCTCGAGGGTGAGATTCACGTGACCGTGATTGCCACCGGGTTCGAGAACGGCCAGCAATACCGCAGTGAACGCTCTGTCTCGCGACCGGCAGCCTCTCCAACGGCCACCGATCCTCAGCGATTGATCAACGAAAACGGAGCGCGGATTCCCGAGTTTCTTCGCCAGCGTCAGCAACAAGCCAGCGAAGACAGCTGACTGGGCTTAACCGTTTTGGTGACCCGGATTCCACGCCTGCCCTGAGCATCCCGTGTGGCTGCTACCTTCCGGTCCTGACCAGATTTGGGCGTCCGAGCCGCATGGGTCCGAGTCGGTCGGATGCTAGCAATGAGCCCACCTGGGCTCCGGACAGCCGATGCGCCCCGCCGATCTGATCCGGTTCAAGGAGACCGGACAACCCATCACCGTGCTCACAGCCTGGGACAGCTTGTCAGCGGCGTGGGTTCAAGCCGCAGGCGCTGATGCCGTTCTCGTTGGTGATTCCCTCGCCATGGTGGCCCTCGGCCACGCCACGACGCTGCCGATCAGCCTCGATGGGATGCTCCACCACACACAGGCTGTATCGCGAGGGTTTCAGGGCATGCCGTCGCGTCAGCCGCTGCTGATCTGCGATCTGCCGTTTCTGAGCTACCAATGCGGCGAGGATCTCGCCGTGGCGGCGGCTGGGCGACTGCTGAAGGAATCGAGTGCTGCCGCCGTGAAGCTGGAGGGAGCGGAACCCGAGATCGTGGCGGTCATTGATCGACTGGTGCGCATGGGGATTCCGGTGATGGGGCATCTGGGCCTGACACCTCAAGCGGTCCATCGCTTCGGTTATCGACGTCAGGCGCAGGATCGTCCCAGCCAGGAACGTCTGTTGCGCAAAGGCCTGGAACTGGAACAAGCCGGGTGTTTCGCTGTGGTTCTTGAACATGTCCCCGCCGAGCTGTCTGGGGAAGTGCGCCGGACGCTGAACATTCCTGTGATCGGAATCGGCGCCGGTGAGGATTGTGATGGTCAGGTGCGCGTCACGGCTGATCTGCTGGGCCTCACCCCTCAGCAGCCACCCTTCAGTCCGGCGCTGCTAGCAGGTCGTCAGTTGTTTTCCGATGCTCTGAAGACGTGGGTGACCCAGCAGAAATCAGTTCTTCCCACCAGAGAAGAACTTCAACCAAAACCTGATTGCTGAGGGCCATGCCCTGCGGATCCGACAGGCACCATCGACCGGCTTCCAGGTTCAACAGCCCGCGGCGACGAAATGGTTGCCAGCGCTTCAGCAACGCCTCCTGATCAGGACACCCCAGGGTCTGCAGATCGACCCCTTCACGGCGCCGCAATCCGACCAGGAGGAGATCATCGAGGGGTAGAGGACTAGGGGAAGCATGGTTGTCCTCAGGCGCTGGCGAGTCAAGCCAGGAGCGATAGCCCTCTCGCGTCCTCGGCCTGGCCAGCCGTTCGCCCCATGGAGCCCCCGTGGCTCCCATTCCGAACCCCCACCAACCGGCACCGCTCCAGTACACGCGGTTATGGCGAGAGGCATGTCCCGGCTTGGCATGGTTGGAGATCTCGTATCGCCTGTATCCCCCTTCAGAGAGCTGCCTGCTGGTGTGAGCCATCAACTGCACCGCAAGGTCATCCTCCGGGAGCTGGAGCATCCCCTGACTGTGCTGTTTGGCAAACACCGTTCCAGGTTCAATCGAAAGGTCGTAGATCGACAGATGAGGAGCCCGACTGGCCATGGCTCGGGCCAGCTGATCCTGCCAATGGTCAAGCGATTGATCCGGCAGGTTCTGAATCAGATCAAGACTCCAGGAACACAGTTCGCCAGAACGCCACAGTTCATCCAGCCAAGCGCAGGCCTCAATCAGATCACGGCCCCGGTGGCGACGCCCCAGCTGCGCCAGAACAGCATCATCAAAACTCTGGCCGCCCAGGCTGATCCGGTTGACGCCAGCCTCAAGCACCGCAAGAAGCTTGGCTTGATCAAAACTGGCCGGGTCCATCTCCATGGTGACTTCCGCACCCTGCTGGATGCCGAAGCGACTCCGCAGCGCTTCGAGAAGCGCTGCAATCTGCGATGCCGTGAGCAGCGACGGTGTGCCGCCTCCGATGTAGATCGTCGACAGGGGAGGGCCCGATGCTGAACTGATCTCACGGTGCAGAAGACCGAGGTAGTCGCGGATGGATGCCGAGCCTGGTCCTGCATCGGCGCGAGCCCGATCTCCGAGCGGAACCACGGCGAAATCGCAGTAGTAACAACGTCGATGGCAGAAGGGAATATGGAGATAGGCGCTGCGCGGTGGGGAGGGATAGGGCATGCTGCTCAGACTGTGCTTGATCTGCCTCGTCCGGACCCCATGGTGGATCTCCTCATCCTCGTGCTGTTCATGGCCTCCGGTTCGGCGGCTGGATGGATGGGTGTGCACCTGCTCCCAGCGGAACTCATCGATGAGACCACCAATGCTGAGGGTGTGCGCTGGGTCCTAACGGGCTTCGGAACATTTTTTGGCCTCATTGCTGGCCTCGTCTTCCAGCGCCTGAGGGAAGGTCTGATGCGTCAGGTGCGCACCATGCCCACCGACCTCCTGATCAGTCGGGCAGTGGGGCTCATCCTTGGCTTGCTGGTGGCCAACTTGCTGCTGGCACCAGTGCTGCTGCTGCCTCTCCCCGGAGGAGTTGTTCTGGCGAAACCCCTGATTGCCGTTCTGAGCAACGTGTTCTTCGGGGTGCTGGGCACAAACCTGGCGGAAGTGCATGGCCGAACCCTTCTGCGGCTGTTCAATCCCAGTAGCACTGAAGCGCTGCTGGTGGCAGACGGAGTGCTGACACCGGCAACAGCCAAGATCCTCGATACGAGCGTGATCATCGATGGGCGGATCCGAGGCATGCTCGCCTGCGGTTTGCTCGAAGGGAAAGTGATCGTGGCTCAGACCGTGATCGACGAGATGCAGCAACTGGCCGATTCGAGCAATGTCGAGAAACGCGCCAAAGGGCGACGCGGTCTGAAATTGCTCAAAGATCTGCGCGAGACCTATGGCAGACGCCTGGTGATCAACAGCACCCGGTATGACGGAGCGGGGACCGATGATCGGCTCCTACAACTCACATCGGATACCGGCGGAACTCTTGTCACTGCCGACTTCAATCTCGCTCAAGTGGCTGAAGTGAAAGAGCTGAACGTGATGAATTTGAGCGAACTGGTCATTGCTCTGCGTCCAGAGGTGCAACCGGGAGATGAACTCAACCTGAAAATCGTCAGGGAGGGCAAGGAAGAAAGCCAAGGGGTCGGTTATCTCGAAGACGGAACGATGGTTGTGGTCAACGAGGCAAAGTCGCTGATCGGACAGCGCCATCCAGTCGTGGTCACTGGAGCGCTGCAAACCCCTACGGGGCGCATGGTGTTTGCTCGGCTGGAAAAAGACAAGGTGCGCAGCAAATCAAGTGGACGCTCCTCAAAATCAACGGAGCGCCGACCTGCTGACCACCGCTAGGCTCACCCAACAAATTCCAGCGCAGAATGACGGTATCGGCTCCCTATTACGGCGACAGCGCCGTAATGCGCACACCGCCTCCCGATCTGCCATCGCTGCTCCTCAAGGAGCGCATCGTGTATCTGGGCCTCCCATTATTTTCAGATGACGACGCCAAGCGTCAGATGGGTATCGATGTCACCGAACTGATCATCGCCCAGCTGTTGTATCTCGAATTTGATAATGCCGAGAAGCCTATTTATTTCTATATCAATTCCACCGGCACCAGCTGGTATTCCGGTGATGCCATCGGATTTGAAACTGAAGCTTTCGCGATCTGCGACACGCTCCGCTACGTCAAACCTCCGGTGCACACCATCTGCATCGGCCAGGCCATGGGCACTGCAGCGGTGATC
>CAZJLQ010000167.1:0-4012 GCA_964546675.1 uncultured Synechococcus sp. | reverse complement strand
AAGGAATCGATCAGATTTAATAAAAATGCAGACATGGACTTTCTTTCCAACGACAACGACCCCCTCACCTTTGCCGACGCGCCCCTTCAAGAGCAGGACGGCATTCACCATCTGGGAAGGCTTAAGTTGAAGACAATGAGATCAACAACACCAACCATCAAAAATCTCACAACCTCAAAGCCAAGTCCAGAAAAAGACGCGTCAAGATATAAGTAATCATAACCGTGATCAGGCACTAGCCACCCCAACCCATGCCCATTTTGATTTACTGTACGACCAACAAAAAGCTCGCCACGATTGCTGAAAAGCAAGCTCTCTTGTTGTTAGCACCATAACCATGAGCAAAAGCTCGAAGCCTTGGCCTGAGAAACTCGTCTGGTTTCATAGCTCATCATCAGAAAAGGTGAGAACAGATACAACTCATCGGCGAACAGCATGGTCTCACCGGACATGATCAGCAGACACGATTCTTCCCTCGTTTGCTTTATTCGCTTCATCCATTCCGAACAAGAGAGGGCCATCGACGCTGACGATTGCGTTCAATCTCCTCATCCTTCAGACTGATTCAGTTCATTTGGCATCATCTCTTTCGCCTTGCGCTTTTTTCGCCTGGTGTGCGCTTGTCTGGCCTGTGGATGCCTGGGGGGAGCGACGGCCTGGTGGATTCACGCCGATACCGAGCGGAATGGAACCTCACCCATCGCGCTGACGGAGCTGCTCTCGGAACCGGAGCCGCCACCACCTCCGCCACCATCAAAAGAGGAGTTGGTTCAGTTCCAACCCGATCAAACGCTTGAGCTGATCCGGGATGACGGCACGAGCACAACGATCGGCTATCACAGCGCCATCGTTGATCCCCGTTGGGTCTCCATCGAATTCTTTGGGGGCTGGAATCGAGAGATGGAAGCCAACCAGGATGCGAAAGCACTCCTGTTCACCTCTGGCCCCACTTTCGCCCGAGGCTTCGGCAATGGAGAGTTGGGGATGGTGCTACACGGTGACCTGATGATGGCGAACGGCACCTGGCGCGCCGGCAACCTGACGGCGGCCCGGCAGAGGGCCTGGGTCGGAATCAGCAAAGACGGAACGCTGGAATTCGGCTATGGCCCCCTTACACCCGAGCTGGAGAAGGAGCTGGAACTCTTCATCGGTGGTCTGCATGCCTTCACGAACACGATCAAGGCGCCGCCCAGCTCCTATGAGGGGGTGTATGGAGAGATGAATCTCGCTGATGTGCGAATCATTTACGGCCTGCGTCGCGACGGAAAACTTGAACTGGTTGAAACAGCTGACGGGGTCTATTTCCCTGACCTCAAACAATTTGTCGATCAAAAAGGATTCCTTGCCTCCTATCTGCCGGATCATGCTTCCAAATCCCGGTTGATCATCCCCGGCAAGCGCCATTGGAGTGAGGAACAGGCTGTCTGGGTCAGTGGGGGCAAGCCTTCCATCACCCAGATGCCATTTCTGCTGAAAATCACCCCTTCAGCGGAATGGACAGCTCAACAACCAGAGGATCCGCTTGGTGCTCCAGCGGACGAACCGATGGGGGTTGAGACGAACGATCCGTCGTCCTCCGAGAGCAGCTGATCATCAGGTGGCCTGGCCCATCCCTCTCATCAAACAGACCCCTGGGCGAGGGAGCGTCTCCGTGCCAACTCCTTGAACCAGCTGACGTAGGCCCTGGGTCCCTCCGGAATCACCACATCGAGCTTGAGGGGGTCATCGGGATCGGTCACTCCGACGTAACGTCCATCGGCAAGGCTCGGCCGATCCACTTCCCCATGGCTTGAATCCACCAGGACCACCCGACTTCCCTGCCCCGACCAAGCCCCTATCTCCTGAAGCAATCTGAGAAAACCACGGTCACTGCCGCCCCTCAGCCAGCCTGAGCCATCCGAAGCAGCAGTGGAGGTCACCGTGTCTCCGACGCCAACAAGCATCGGAATCTGCTCTGCGGGAATGGTCGTCTTCACCAGATTGAGAAGATCCGCGTGGGTGCGTGGAGCATGTCGGACATGGAAATCGTCACCCAAGGGCGCTTTACCCCACCGGGCTGCGATGCGGCGATTCAACAGAACGAGAAGCCCTGCTTCTTTCAATGAGCCCGTGAGCATGAACTGGATATCGGTTGAACCGACATCGCCAGGCTCCGCAGGTTTGAGTCGTTCATGGCCATCAGCATCTCGTCCGAGATTCGGAGCTACATGTAGGAAGAAGGATTGATCGAGACCTTCGGCTGCCGCTTCGCTCAGCAATTGGTCCATCACCTGCTGCAGCATGCCCTGCAAGGCCCGCTGACGACCGACGTCGTCAGGCACAAGCGAGAACACCCCGTTCAGGTTGATCGTTGGCGACACCTGGGTGTCGAGGACTGCTGCATGGGCAACCTCCCGCAGCTGCTGCTCCTCACACTCGGGGAGGAACTCTGGCAAACGCTGCAGGAACAAATTCTCCATCCGCTCTGGTGCTTTGGCCAGGAACGCCATTTCGTCAGAACTGACCCCTGGATGGCTGAGCTGGCCATAGCGATCCTGTAACTGAACACCACCAGCAGCCAGGCCAGGGAGATAAAGGCCCTCACGCGAAGGGCGACTGACATCGCCCAGGGCCTGCTCCACCAAGCGGTTCACACCACGGCGCCCTTCATGTTCGCCATTGGTGAGTACAACAAAGCACTCCGCCAACTTGGCAACAGACTCCACATAGCTCCGATCAAGCTGGCGGGTTAGCGGATCCTTGACCAGCTGCATGCAGACCCCGTCCAGGTCCTGCACGATCAACAGCTCTGGGACGTCAACAAGTTCGTGCAGGAGCTGCTCGGGTGTGAAGCGGGCCACGGAGATTGGGTCAGACAAGCAAGGGGTGACCAAGACGGTTCACCGCGGGCAGTGTTGCGCGAAATGGTCTGATCGTGAGGCTGTGGTGTCAAAGACAGCCACATCAAGAGGCGCGAAGGCTGAAGCCGGCCTCGACCTCAGCGGAATTCACAACTCGCGGCAACTCTGTCGCCTTTAGGCAGCGTGGTATTTCTCATGCGTATGTAATAGCTCGCGACATTCCAATAACAGCAAGGGGGTTCATTCCGGTCGGTATGCACAGGGTATTCACTTCAGTACACCCGTGATTCTTGGCTTCGGTGAGTTGTTGATCTTCTCTTTCCACTGCTCAGCACGTCTCCAGTCTGTGGTTTGTTCGGCTGGGTGATCAGCAAACCAACCTGACCTTGCACAACCTTCCAACAAAATAGTGTGACCGCCTTGTTAGCAACATTATTTGACGGAATCAAGTCCAGCAAATTTTCTGTTATTGCTATTAGCAAATGGCACGTATCCTTAATATAGCGGAATAGAAAAAACGTTGGTATGACGAAGCTAGCTGTGATTGCCAGCTTCTACTAGCTGGTGGAACTGATCAAGGGTGGTGCCGTGCAAGTTATGACACAAGGTTAGTCAGCCGGTATGGGGTAAATCAGCCGCCGGTTGCATCGATATGCGACTCCAGAAATTTATGTTGCAATTTCATCTGAATGAGGAAATGTTCAGCAAGCAAGATCACCCGCTCATGTGATGGAATTTCAATTCATCTTAGTGATGGTATGTTCACGGAGAGAATGACCTCCACACAACCAATAAATCGATCCAATGAAAATCTTCACGTCCATCGCCGCCGCCGCTGTTATTGGCGCTGTAGCCATTGGAACAAGACCAGCATTGGCAACAACAAGAAACTGTCCTAACGTAGATTTCTATCAGCAACCAAATAGCGCAGGGAAAAAGAGAATCGGGAGCCTTGGTGATCCTTCGGATTTAGACATAATTAATGTAATTGTTGAGAGAAATGGTCAGAAGTGGTACCAATTTAGGTTTTTTAATGGGAGACCAGGCCAGACTGGCGCTGGATGGATCTACGGATGGCTAATGGAATCGCAGATTTGCAAGGGTTAGTTGTTTGTCGGGACGCCTGATGCCATTGCAGGGCAGCTGAAAGCTATACAAAACCCTTCGGGGAA
>CAZJLQ010000166.1:0-4017 GCA_964546675.1 uncultured Synechococcus sp. | reverse complement strand
TTTCGAACTGGGCTGAGAGCTCTTCGAGGTAGAGCAAATCAGCGATCTTGCGCGCCAGTTCAATCTCTTCATCGGGCCGCAACAGGCGGATTCGACCGATTTCCTGCAGATAAACCCGAATTGAGTCTTCGGTGTAAACACCTTTCGGGCCGATCTTGATGCTCGCTAAGGCTTTGGCCTTGGCTTCTTTTTCGGCAGCGAGGCGTTTTGCCCTCTCTTCTGGCGTCAGATTGTCAAGAGCGGCTTTGGCCGCCGCTGCTTTGGCTGTTGCGGCCTTTGCTGTAGCGCTTGCTGTTTTGGCTTTGGTGGCTTTGCTTGTCGCTGCCTTGCTGGTGGAGCTTTTGGTGGTGCTGGTTTTGGCCTTGCTGGCTGTTTTTGCTTTGCTTTTGGTCGCCGTTTTGGCTTTGGTGGTTTTTGCTTTGTCTGCCGCTTCTTTTTTCGCTGCTTTCTTTGGATCAGCTGCGGCTAGTAGCTCATCGGCGGCAGCAGACAAATCCTTCGCGCTGGCTTTGCTGCGCGGGCTGCGACGCTTGGGGGCAGCTTTCTTGGTCTGTGTCGCGCTGTCGCTTGTCTTGAGCATCTTCGTCTCACCGTCGGCGTTAGCCAGCAGAACAATGTCGGGTGTTGCTGTTTTGGTAGCTGCTGGGCTCATGGGTGAGGTTTAAAACTGCAGAAAGCGGAACAATGGACGAAACCGATCAACCTGGGATCTCTGCCGCCGTCACTGACAGCAGCTCAAGTGCTTCAAAACAGAATCAAGGCGTCATCCAGGAGGGTGACACCACAAGCAAATGGAGCGAAATTCTTGAAAAACGAGATCAAACCTGACGGGGTGTTGTCCGGGTTGTCGGGCCTCTGGGCTGTCCGGGGTGATCTCAGACCGGTCGAAGGGATCAGGAGAAAATCCTGGCTTCGAGCTGCGTGTCTTCCGCTGGAGCGAGCGCAGATGTTGGCGTTATCTCGCCAACCTGTCCAGATTAATGAAGTTTTTCGATCTTTGCAAGCCCATAAAGGTCGCTTCTGTGCTGGTTGAAGTTTGGCTGGAAGCCGGTCGTGAAGGCCGCACCTTCACCTACTCCTCTGAGGCCGCAATGGGCCTTGAGCCTGGTGACCTGGTCAAGGTTCGCCTGCGCGGCCGCCCCATGCACGGCCTTGTGGTCGCGGATCAGGAGGGGGCCTGGGCCGATGCGTGTCCTCCTGTGGATGCTGATCTGATTCAGCCAGTGGAGGCCCTGGTGTTGAAGGCTGCCGTGCCCTCCGAATGGCGCCTTTGGATCGAGGCGAGTGCCCAGACCTGCCATCTCAGTGCGTATCGCATGCTGAAGGCGGCTCTCCCCGCCGGCTGGTTGGGACAAGCGCGCAAACCGATTGCAGGGAGTGGACGCGCTCTCTGGTGGATCCGTCTTGCCACGGTTTCCGCTCCGGTGGAGGGATTGCCCGAACGTCAGCTTGCCTTGTTGTCTTATCTGAAGGAGAAGCACCCCGACGGCGCCTGGCAACGGGATCTTGGGCGAGCAGGGTTCAGTGCGGATGTGCTGCGGCGTCTGGACGCCCGAGGTTTGGTTGTCAGAGAACAGCGCAGGGCGTTAGGACCTTCTCCCTCGACCCTTGCTGAACAGCTCGAGCAGCCCCAGGCCCTCACCCCCGAGCAACACGAGGCCATGGATGCCTTTGCAGCGATTCGTCCCGGCCATGGACTGCTGCTTTGGGGGATCACAGGGTCGGGCAAAACAGAGGTGTATCTCCAGTTGGTGGCAGCTGAGCTCGCCAGGGGGCATCACGCGCTCCTGCTGACGCCGGAAATTGGGCTGATCCCGCAGTTGGTGGATCGATGCAGGCGGCGATTTGGGCAGAGGGTTTTGGAATATCACAGCGGTTGCAGTGAGGCGGAACGGCTGCGGGTCTGGCGACGCTGCCTCGCGGCCGAACAGCCGCTTTTGGTTGTGGGAACCCGTTCAGCGGTGTTCGTTCCCTTGAGCGATCTGGGGCTGATCGTGCTCGATGAAGAGCACGACAGCTCTTACAAGCAGGAATCGCCGATGCCCTGCTATCACGCCAGGGACCTCGCCATCGATCGGATCCGGCGTTCTGGCGGCAAGCTTGTGCTCGGCAGTGCGACGCCATCGCTGGACAGCTGGATGCAGCTGGAGAGCGGTGGACTCCTCACGCTGGCTCGCCTGCGGCAGCGCATTTCCCGGCAGCCCCTGCCACCGGTCCATGTGGTGGACATGCGCCAGGAGCTTGAGGCCGGCCATCGCAAGCTGATCAGTCGCCCCTTGATGGATCGCCTCGCCGCACTCCCAGAACAGGGGGAGCAGGCTGTTGTCTTGGTGCCCCGCCGTGGTTACAGCCCTTTTCTGAGTTGTCGGAGCTGCGGTGAGGTGGTCATGTGCCCCCACTGCGATGTGGCGATGACCGTTCACCGAGGTCAAGGCGGGCGTCAGTGGTTGCGTTGTCATTGGTGTGACCACAGGGCTGAGATGGGGGCAAATTGCAGCCATTGCGGCTCCACAGCCTTTAAACCCTTTGGTGCGGGCACGCAGCGCGTGATGGAGTTGCTTTCCGAGGAACTCAAGGATCTGCGGCTGCTGCGGTTTGATCGGGATTCCACCGGTGGCCGGGACGGCCACCGGCGCCTGTTGGCACGGTTTGCATCCGGTGAAGCGGATGTCCTGATCGGAACGCAGATGCTCGCGAAAGGGATGGATCTGCCTCGGGTCACGCTGGCTGCAGTTCTCGCCGCCGATGGGCTGCTGCATCGTCCGGATCTCAGGGCCGCCGAACAGGCGTTGCAGCTGCTGCTGCAGCTGGCTGGCCGGGCTGGTCGCGGGGAACGCCCGGGGCAGGTCGTCGTTCAGACCTATTCCCCTGATCACCCGGTGATCCGCCATTTGGTGGATGGCCGTTATGAGGCTTTTCTTGCAGAGGAGATGGCCTTACGCCGTGAGGCGGCTTTGGTGCCGTTCAGTCGCGCCTGCCTGTTGCGGTTGTCCGGTGAATCGGCCGCTGCCACAGCAACGGCTGCTTCGGTTCTCACCGAACAGATCCGGCCGCTTTGTCAGGAGCAGGGGTGGTTGGTGATTGGCCCCGCTCCCGCTCCCGTGGCCCGCGTCGCTGGCCGCAGTCGCTGGCAGCTGCTGTTGCATGGCCCCTCGGGCACAGGCTTGCCACTGCCGCCTGGCCAGAGGTTGTGGGCCAACCTGCCGCGCGGGGTTGCTCTCGCCGTTGATCCCGATCCGCTCACCCTGTGATCACGACGGCAATTCCGGGAATCCGAAACCAAGCAGGCGCCGCCTGCTCTGAAGACCGAGGCTCAGCAACAGCAACAGCAACACTGCGAGGCTGCCGAGCCCTAGTGGGATCCAGTGCCAGCGACGCTCTTCGAGAATGGCGTGTTCACCGCTGTGCAGGATTGAGGGAGATGGCTTGTCATTCAGGTTCAGCGTGATCGCCAGGCCAGGGATGTCCGGCAGATCGCTGAGATCCAACGCAAGACGAAGATCCTGATCGACCCCGATCAGCCAGTTGCGTTCCTGCAGCTGGATTGTTGGTGCATTGAGTGCCAGTCCGGTGGTTTCAGCCGCCAGTTCCACCATCCGGTCCAAATCGCTCTGCAGGCCCTTGGCTGAGATCACCCGGCTGCTGATCCGCAGCGCGCCCGGGTCGGGGTGGCTGATCCGCAG
Source organism: uncultured Synechococcus sp. (assembly GCA_964546675.1). Classification (GTDB taxonomy): domain Bacteria; phylum Cyanobacteriota; class Cyanobacteriia; order PCC-6307; family Cyanobiaceae; genus Parasynechococcus. The sequence goes on along the minus strand of CAZJLQ010000166.1, from coordinate 334 downwards.
ATCAGGCAGTTGCTTGTGAAGCTCCTGTTCGAAGCGTTCCTGCCAGGGCTGAAGCCGTCCGCTGTCACTGCGGATGTCCCACTGCATCTGCAGGTGGCCTGGGCCGGCCAGATCCAGATCCGCATCGATGCGGACGCAGCCGCTTAGTAGCAGGGTGATCCCGAGCAGAACGGCGGCGGCGAACAGTGCAAACCCGATCGCGGGAGGCCGGGTTGGCCCGGTTGGTGGCGGCGGCGGTGGCGGTGGTTTTCGAGATCGTCGCCGGCCGCGCGGGGCGGGCCCGCTGGCACTGGTGGCGGTCATTTCAAGATCGGGAAGCCGCATCGACCAGCGT
>CAZJLQ010000165.1:0-4024 GCA_964546675.1 uncultured Synechococcus sp. | reverse complement strand
CGCCGATGGATTCCGCTACGGCTTGGGCGCGGAGGTGGGGATCAGCACGCAGACGCTCCCACCGCGTGGCCCCGTTGGCCTTGATGGGCTGGTCACCTACCGCTATCGCCTGCGAGGTGAGGGACACCTGGCCGCAGATTTCGCCTCAGGAATCCGGCAGTTCAGCCATGTGGATCTCCCTTTGTGAAACCGGTGGACTCCATCCACGTTCGCGATCTACGTCTCTGGGCCCATGTGGGCGTGCTGGAGCATGAGCGTCGCGATGGACAGTGGTTCAGCGTCGACCTAACGCTGAACCTGGATCTGAGCAGAGCGGCTGTGGATGATGACCTCAGCGCCAGCCTCGACTACAGCACAGCGATCAAGGCTTTACAGCAGCTGGCTGCAGAGATTCGATGCCTGACGATTGAACACTTCAGTGAGCAGATGTTGAACCGCCTGGAAATGCTGCTCGGCCCCGTGCCGATCTGGCTTCGGCTCACCAAATGCGCCGCGCCCGTGCCGGGATTCACCGGGCGGGTTGCCGTGGAACGCCGACGCCATGGTGGGCTAACGCCAACCCCATGACGCCACTTGTCCTCGTGCATGGTCTGTGGGACACCCCACGCCTGTTTCGTCGGCTGATTCAAGCGCTCGACCAGCCGCAGCGACCCCTGCTTGCCCCCCACCTGCCCCATGGTCTTGGGGTGGTCCCCCTGCGGGAACTGGCCAGGCGCCTGGATGGTGAGATTCGCAATCAATTCGGTTCCGACACCCCGGTGGATCTCTTCGGTTTTTCAATGGGTGGGGTGATCGGCAGGATCTGGTTGCAGGAACTGGGTGGGGCCAGTCGGACGCGCCGCTTTTTCAGTGTCGGCAGCCCACAATTCGGGACCCTGGCAGCACAACCGATCCCAAGGTTTCTGCTTGCGGGGGCGGCGGACATGAAGATCGGCAGCCGCCTGTTGCGGGAACTGAACAACAACCCGTCGGCGCTGAACGGTGTGCATTGCCAAAGCTTCTTTTGCCGCTGGGATGTGATGGTCTGCCCAGGCTGGAGAGCCGTTCTGCCCATCGGCAGCACGGAGGAAATTCCTGTCTGGACCCATCAGCAGCTGATCGGGCATCCCAGATCGCTGGAACGCCTCAGTGCTGCCCTTCGCCGGTGAGTCGATCCAGTCGGAAGTCGGAGTCCCGAGAGGGCTAGATCACGCTGCGGCTGGCGTCAGACCTGAATGACGGATCAAGGCATCGCTGCTCGCCTCGCGTCCTCGGAAGGCCTGGAACACCGCTTCGGGCGATTGACTACCACCGAGGCTGAGCACCGTGTCTCGGAACCTAGCTCCGGTGGCCCGGATCTGATCCTCATCCTCAAGGCCCACTTCCTCAAATGCTGCGAATGCATCGGCACTGAGCACTTCCGCCCATTTGTAGGAGTAGTACCCGGCGGAGTAACCGCCCGCGAAGATATGACCGAAGGCGCAGAGAAACTGATCGTCCTCGATGGGTGGAATCACGGTGGTATTGGCGGCAATGTCCCGACGCAGCTGATCGGGGGTCACCCCTCCGGCGGAGCTCCAACGGCTGTGAAGGCGAAGATCCGTAATCGCAAAGTGAACCTGACGCAGGGTGGCGAAGCCTGCATTGAAGGTGCGGCTGCGGCGCAATTTGTTGAATTCTTCTTCGGGCAGTGGTTCACCGGTCTGCCAATGGCGGGCCATCCCCATCAGCGTGGGGCGGTCAAGGCACCAATTCTCCATGAATTGGCTGGGAAGTTCCACGGCATCCCACTCAACGTTGTTGATCCCCGCAGCCTCGGGCTCATCGATGGTGGTGAGCATGTGCTGCAGTCCGTGGCCGAACTCATGGAAGAGGGTCTCCACCTCGTCGAAGCTCATCAGGCTGGGGGTGCCATCCACGGGAGGGGTCTGGTTGCAGATCAGGTAGGCAACAGGCAACACGGGCAGACCATCGGGCGTCGTGCTGCGCCCTAGGCATTCATCCATCCAGGCGCCACCGCGTTTGCTGGCAGGACGGCTGTAGGGGTCGAGGTAGAACGCCGCCAGGGGTGTTTGATCACGGGAGAAGACCCGAAAGAAACGAACATCGTCGTGCCAGATCGGAGCTTCACCGTCAGCGGCGCGGATCTCGACGTCGAAGAGACGCCTGCAGAGGGCAAACAGCCCGTCAAGAACCTGAGGCAGCGGAAACCAAGGGCGCAGCGCTTCCTGATCAAGATCAAAGCGCTCCTTGCGTAAACGCTCTGACCAATAAGGGATATCCCATGCCGCCAGGTCCGCAGCTTCCGGAGCACCATGGCGCCTCGCACAATCTTTCAGGTCGGCAAGCTCGCGTTCAGCCGCGGGATAGGCGGCACTGCGCAGTTCCTCTAGCAGCCCTTCAACGGCATCCACGTCCCGGGCCATCTTGCTGGCGAGGCTGCGATCAGCCCAGTGGGCATACCCCAGCCGCTTGGCCTGTTCGAGACGAAGCTGGAGGATCTCCTCGATCAGCTTGCGGTTATCGAGATCGCCACTGCTGGCACGACTGACGTGGGCCCGATAGGCGGTTTCCCTGAGCTTCCTGTTGTTGGCATGGGTGAGGAACGGGAGATACCGGGGCATGTCGAGGCCGAGCAGCCAGGGACCATCCACCGCTGATGCGTTGGTCTCACCGTCCTCCCGGGCAGCCGCGGCCAATGCTTCCAGAGCTCTCTGGGGAAGTCCCTCCACCTGGGAAGGCTCCGTCAACATCAGGGTCCATGCCTGGGTGGCATCCAGAACATGATTCCCGAATCCGGTCGAGAGCTCTGCCAGGCGTTCGCTGGTGCGATTAAAAGCCAGCTGCTCTTCGCCCTCCAAACCGACGCCCCGCTGATTCATCGAGAGGAGTTCGCTGGCCAGGATGCGGCGACGCGCCTCACTCAGCGGCTCTGCAGGGGTGTTCTGGAGGCGTGTGAGAGCACGATGCAGCACCTGGCTCTGACCGAGACGGTTGCCCAAACGAACAACCTCCGGTTGTTGGCTGGCATGGGCTTCGCGCAGATCTGCTGAATTGCACACGCCATTGAGGTGAGACACAACTCCCCAGCTCCAACGGAGTCGTTCACTGATGCGCTGCAGAGGGTGCATCACGACCTCCCAGCTCAGGGGCTGATCCGTGGCCATGACTTGCTCAAGGTCGCTTTCCAGCTCTGATAAGGAAGCCTCGAGGTCCTGAAGAAGGATCGGGATGTGTTCGCGGACCTGACCTGAATCAATCGCACGAAAATCGGGCAACCCGCTGCCCTTGAGGAGCGGTGATGGAGAGGAGCAGGTCGTCATGTCAGCCGAGAGGTAAACGTTCGATCAGGGCCATCAGGGTTTGGTCGCCAAGCCGGGCAGCCAAAGCATTCGTGGATGCTTCATAGAGATCCATGGCGACCCTGGGCCAGATCCCGATCACCAGGGTGGGCACCAGCAGGCTTAAACCGATCACCAGTTCCCTTGGGCGCATGTCGTCGATCACGGCAAGAGCTGGGATCCTCGGACCGAAAAAGACCCTGCGGCACATGGAAAGGAGGTAGATGGGGGTCAGCACCAGGCCAATGGCCGCGAGCAGCACCGTGATGGATCGGAACAAGGAGGTGAATCCCTCCTGGCTGGTGATGCCAAGAAACACCGTGATCTCACTGATGAAGCCGCTCATCCCCGGCAAGGCCAGTGACGCTAGTGAACTGGCCAGGAAGAAAGCGAATGTGATCGGCAAGGCTTTGGCCACTCCTCCCATGTTTGGAATGGAGAGGGTTTTGGTGCGTTCGTAGAAAACACCGGTGAAGAAGAACATTGCAGCCGCGATCAGGCCATGACTCACCATCTGAAGCATGGCGCCGCTGACTCCGAGCGCATCAACAGCTCCGATACCGAGCAACACGAAGCCCATGTGACTGACAGAACTGCAGGCGATCCGTCGCTTCACGTTGTCTTGAGCGAATGCGTTGAGCGCCCCGTACACGATGTTGACGATGCCGAGAATCACCAGGGCTGGTGCCAACTGAAGGTGGGCT
>CAZJLQ010000164.1:0-4053 GCA_964546675.1 uncultured Synechococcus sp. | reverse complement strand
TCCGATCCCGACCCTTTCGAAGAGGATGCTTCCGATTCGGACCCTCTTAAGGCGGTCCCTTTTGATGGGGATGCTTCCAAACAGGCCGCTTTCACTGAAGCGGAGAACGATGAAGCCGAGAACGATGGAGCCGAGAACGATGGAGCGGTTGCTGGCGAGTCAGACAAAGCCATTTCGGAGGAGGAGATCTCCAGCTCGTCTAGTCCTGGACATGAAGACCTGAAGGGTGTCTTGGCGCCCCCTGATCCCGCTGCTGAACGCGACATCGCTCCAGACCACGCCTCGGGAACTGAGCGGGGGCCGGATGCAACGACCCCAGAGATGGATAACGACCCTCAAGCAGGGCTCTCCCTGACGCCGATGAACGAGCCGGGATCCAGCCTGGGAGGATCAGAGGAAGAGCTGAGCGAGCCGAGCTGACTGCTTCAACCATCCCGTCCTCGGGCAGAACGCTTGCCATCGGGCTATCGAATGCCAGCCTGCCGCTGCTGCAGCGGCTGCAGTTAAGGGGATCCATCGACACGCTCGGGCCTGGAGAGGGCAACTGGTCCGAAGCCCTGGAAGCACACTGGAGCCAGGACAATGTGGTCCTGTTCATCGGAGCGACTGGCGCCGTTACACGACTGATTTCCAGGCTCCTTCGGGGGAAGGAGCACGATCCGGCCGTGCTTGTCCTCGATCCCAAAGGCCAGTGGATCATTCCTCTTCTTGGCGGTCATTCCAGCGGCGCTGAACAACTGGCTCGGGAATATGCAGCTGATCTCGGCGGAGAAGCGGTTCTCACCGGGGCGGCGGCAAGCCAGCAGCGGCTGGCCCTGGATCAATTCGGCAAGGCTTGGGGCTGGAAGCGAGGCGGACGGACAGAGGCATGGAGACAGCTCATGCAGCAGCAGGCCCGTGGGGAGACGGCAACGTTCAAACAGATCAGCGGGCTGACGTCATGGAGAGACAGCGCAAACCACCCAACTCTGGGCGATACCGTCAACAGCGCAGCTCAACTCAGCATCGGGCCTGATCGGAACAGCGCTTGCCGATGGCATCCCGCTTGTGTATGGATCGGGGTGGGATGTGAACGCAACACAAGCCTCAGCCTGGTGGAGCGCGCGATTAATCAGGCACTTGAGCAGGCCGACCTGGCCATTGAAGCCGTGGCTGGCATCGCCAGCGCCGATCGCAAAGCCGATGAAGCAGCCTTGCTCACTCTTGTACGGAAACACCAGTGGGCGTTTCGGACCTTCTGCGCTGAGGACCTCGACCAGGTCGTCGTACCAACTCCCTCGCAGCGGGTCCGCGACGAAATGGGAACCGCATCTGTGGCTGAAGCAGCAGCACTCTTAGCCACAGAGCAAACGGGGAAGTTGCGCCAAAGCAAACGAATCGAACGGGCTGCCGGCGGAGAACAGGGAGCCGCAACCGTCGCCATCGCAATCTCTGAAAAGGCCCATGCGCCACAACGCGGGGAACTGCATTTGATCGGCAGTGGTCCGGGTGACCTCTCGCTGCTCAGCACGGATGCTCGCCAGGCCCTGACGCGATGCGTGGCCTGGGTTGGCTACAGCCTTTATCTCGACCTTCTGGAGCCACTGCGGCGCATCGATCAAACCCGCATCGAAGGGCAACTGACACGGGAGTGGGACCGTTGTGCGGAGGCCTTGGCCATGGCACAGCAAGGCGCAAAGGTTGCCCTGATTTCCTCTGGAGACAGCGGGATCTACGGCATGGCGGGACTGGCGTTGGAGCTTTGGTTGCAACAACCTCAAGACGCAAGACCTGCGTTTGAAGTTCATCCAGGAATTTCGGCCCTTCAACTCGCAGCAGCACGGGTGGGCGCGCCGCTGATGCACGATTTCTGCACAATCAGCCTCAGCGATCGGCTGACGCCTTGGCCTGTGATCGAACAGCGTCTAACTGCGGCAGCCGAGGGGGATTTCGTGGTCGCGCTCTACAACCCAAGATCCAAGGATCGCGATTGGCAGCTCGGGCGGGCGCGGGAGCTGCTGCTGAACAAACGCAGTGGAACAACGCCCGTTGCCCTTGCCCGTCAACTCGGGCGCGCGGATGAAAAGGTGAGCCTGACCACGCTGGACGCACTCGATCCTGAGGGCATCGACATGCTCACACTGGTGCTGGTTGGTAACACCAGCACCTACGTCATGAACGGACGGATGGCAACACCAAGGGGGTATCCAGGCAGTCAAGATCGCTGATGGGGCCAGACGAGCACCCATGCATTCCGGCCATACAAGTGCCATCTGACAAGCAGCCATTGTTTGAAGGCTGCCCTCCAGAACAAAGGTATCTACCTAAGCCAAGTATCAAGCAACAGCAAATCATGGATTCAATTCATCACTACTAGCGACCAAAACTGCTGCCATCAAAAAACCCGTCATGATGCGAGGCTCCAGGGGCAGCAACCTGCTAAAATTGACAAGAGTCTGTCGAATCTGTAGCAACTGTCACGAGCAGACGTAGGGATTTGAAAAACAACTTCAAAATTATCTATTACTTTCAATCAATCAAAAAGGCTCGACTCTTGGAGTCCAACCAGACCATTGAATTCAGGCGAAATTTAAGGCTCAATGCCTTGAGCGACTGGTGCTTGCGAAGAATCTCCGCTTTGTCCTTGAGTGGAGCCGATGCGGAAGCACAAGCGATGACGAACGAACACATGGAAACACTTCAACAAATTGATATCGATGCCACGCTCTGGTTACGCGCTGATGCGCCCTGAAGCATCAAAAAAGAAGAGCCGAGGTTGGCATTAAAAAAACAAGTGATTGAGAAAAGATTCAAAGAAAACTCCACTGTTACTATGAGAGAGGTCAAAAAATTTGATAATGGGGTGCACTTTTAAGCCACAGCAACCACTCAAGAAACAAATAAATATCACCAAAGCCCGTAGCAAATTTTACGGCGAAATAGCTCAATGAGCACACCAACATCCCGACTCCCGGAAAGGCGCAGGCCAATTCGCCTGAAAGCGATGCAAACCTTGGTGCTGCCTCAGGGGACGTCTCAGCATTGGCTGAAGATTGACGTCCAGAATGGCATTCTTCGACTGGCAACGTTAAAAAGCGAATCACAAATCGAAGCGACGCTTGCACTGATGTCACCCGCAGAGTGCGGAACGTTTCGGCAACCCAGAAATTATCAGCTATTAATTGAGGCGGTAACAGATGTATGCGTTGAAATCAGCCAAGAAGCACAACCCAATCTGGATGAAGAAGACTTCTTATCCCAATGGCTTTTCGAGCTTTACATCATCAGACACCCCTCAAAAGCCGACGAAAGACTCACAGCACTGATCAAACTACTGATTGAACGCTTTGGGAAGCGAACCACTGAAGGTTTTCGGCTGGAATTTCTTTTATCGCATCATCGCATCGCTGAAATCATTGGAACAACACGATCAACAGTGAGCAGGGCGATAAGCCGAATGAGATCAAGCCAAATCATAAAAATCGATGAATTAAAAAATTCTTTAACCTGCCAACTCAATATTTAAAAAATATAGAGTGCAACTTATCCGCGTCCACACCGACAAGATCCACCTTTCCACTTAGAACATTTTGACTTTTTACATCCTTTTTTTTTCTGAGTTTTAAGGCTTAGCTCTCTTTTCTCAAAAGACACCTGGTCGGCCATCAGACCTGAAAGTTCTGATCAAATGATACCAGCAGAGTGATGACAATCCGCCATCGTCAATAAGCGTCGCCAAACGAAACAAGACGAAAGAAGCGCGAGTAACATTTGTCACCCGCTAACAAGTCATATGCCCATTGACTGTGGAAGCTCGGGCCTATAAAGAATTGGTTGTCTGTGGCTAGCGCCATCGGACGACTCACACCAAACGCTGGAGGGCATTCATGGTGCCCTCTTTTTTGCACGAAAGTCTTGTAAAAAAAGGCACACCATAAAACGTCGTTTGTTCTTGTCGATACTTTTTCTTTGCTCAGAATAAATAGGCTCCCGTTGGGGGCATTCCTGTGTGAGGAACCTCATGAAACTCTTCCAGCAGCTGCTGGTGGCGCCTGCCGCACTGGGCCTTCTGGC
>CAZJLQ010000163.1:0-4126 GCA_964546675.1 uncultured Synechococcus sp. | reverse complement strand
ACTCCTGACCCCCTGCATGCCATGCAGGTGCTCTACCAGCTGAGCTATGGCCCCAAAAACATCGGTGATGCCCTCAGGCTCGTGCCGTTGTTCGTAGTGGAGTATACACCTTGAGAGGTTTAAACCTGGCGCCATACGGCGACAAGTTGGCCTTGCACCTGCACCTGTTCGCCTGGGATCACCAATGGTTCATAGGCTTCATTGGCGGCGACCAAGCGGACCATCGAGCCGTCCCGAAAAAAATGTTTCAAGGTTGTGCCGCTTCCGGCCACCAATGCACTGACGACAGTTCCTTCCTTCAAGCGTGACGGTTCAACAACGGGCCGCATCAACACGACATCGCCATCGGCAATGTGGGCATCCACCATGGAATCTCCGTTCACGGTAAGCGCGAATAACCCTCGTGTTTCAAGCACTTCGCTCAAGTCAAGCCTTTCCTCAATGTCGCTGTAGGTTTCCACCAACCCACCTGCTGCCACTGCGCCCAAGACGGGAACACCTTTGCTGCCACCCAGATCGCCAAGCAATTGAAGGGTCCTTGCCTGACCTTCCTTCCAGGTGATCCAGCCTTTCTGTTGCAGATGACGCAGCCGGCTTTGAACGGGTGCTGGAGAGCGCAGTCCCATCGCTTGCATCATCTGTCGAATCGATGGGCTGTGATGGTGGAGGCCGATGTAATCCGCCAGCCAGTCGTAGAGCTCTTGCTGCGCAGGTGTCAGTGCACTTGGTTTGCTGCCCGGCATCGAATTCAAATCCAACAATACATTTGTACCCCCTTGCTGACTTTCTTGCAAGCAATTCGTTGATCGGTTGGTCTTGCGGGCCCTGGCCACGTCAGTGGTTTTGGCCGTTATGTTCTTCTCTTTTCGCCCCCGTTTGTGCTGGATGGCAGGGTGCAGAAGACCGGTTGGTCCGCTCGTGTCAGATCTCATCCTGCGTGATTTTTTGCTGCTCATTATTCTCTTGGTCGACTCTTGATCATCCAGCCTGGCTGATCTTTTATGTCGTATTAATCTTTTTATGTCTTCCGATTCTCTTTTTTGGATTTGATTTGTTTTTCATCTTCTTTTTTCGTGTTTGTCTTTGCCTTAGGAGTTATTGTGTGGTTCATGACGCTCCTGCTAAGCAAGAGCATCCATGCTTGCTATACTTTAGCCCAGATTTTTAGTGTTTTTGATTCAGTTACTATTTCGGGTCATATCTTTTTGTCTGGGCGATGATTTGATTAATTGTTCCTGAATGGCAGTGAATTATTGAGTTTGACCATGTGTCTGGATGGCGGCGTGTGTATCGGTTTTTTGATTTTCAATGTCTTGGTTGATGATTTGTTAGCTGATCAGTATTTGCTTGATTGAGCTGTTGAGCGGCAGGCCTCAGAGTCCCCCCATGACAGCAGCGAGCAAGGCTTGCTGGACGTGCAAACGATTTTCGGCTTGATCAAAAATCCGGCTCTGCGGGCCTTCCATCACGTCTGCACTGATTTCTTCACCGCGATGAGCGGGGAGACAATGCAACACAATTGCATCTGATGCAGCTTGGTTGAGCAATGTCTGATTGACACAGAAATCTGCAAATGCCGCTGCCCGTTGTTGCTGTTCCTCCTCTTGTCCCATGGACGCCCAAACGTCGGTGTATATCGCCTGAGCACCCTTCACTGCTTCAAAAGGGTCGTTGGTGATGTCGACGGTTGTCCCTTCTGGTGCGATTGCTCTGGCCTGTTCAAGGATTCCGTTGAGTGGTTCGAACCCCTGGGGACATGCAATCTTGATGTTCACTCCGAGCAGAGCGCCGCACAACATCAAGGAATGCGCCACATTATTTCCATCGCCGATGTAAGCAAGGGTATGGCCGCTTAAGTCTCCATGCACCTCCTTCATGGTCATGAAGTCAGCGAGAGCCTGACATGGATGTTCCAGGTCTGTTAGTGCATTAATCACGGGCATATCGGACCAGAACGCGTAATCAACAATTTCCTGTTGGGCAAACGTACGCACGGCCAACACGTCGCAGTAGCGACTGAGAACTCTTGCGGTGTCTTCGAGCGGTTCTCCACGTCCCAGTTGTGTCACGCTTGGATTGAGATCGACCGTTTGTCCCCCCAGGTGCGCCATGGCCACCTGGAAGCTGACACGGGTTCTGGTTGATGCCTTACTGAAGATCAGGCCCAGAACACGGTTGCCCAAATCAATCCGTCGTTCTCCCGATTTGAGTTGCTGGGCCAGCCCGATCAGGCCAGTGGTCTCTTCCGCCGTGCAATCTGCGGAAGAGAGATAATCACGTCCTCTCAGCGCGGAGAGTGCTGCAGCAACGCCCAATGTCATACCTGTGTGTCAAAAGGGTCTTGTCATGCAACAGAGGCTGGCACGTTATGCAATGAGCTCAGAGGCCCTGGAGATCGCCCTCCGAAGTGGCTGGCTCCGCGCGTGGTTAATCCAGCTGTAGTGAAATGCGAAGCAAGGAGCCGTGCAGGAGCGACTCCTGCCTCGCTCAAGCAGCGACGCCCTCTGGGAGCACACTTGCATCGAGCATTTGCTTGAGGTCATCACCCTCAATCACTTCTTTTTCCAGGATCTTCTGGGCAATGGTTTCAAGCAATGCCATGTTTTGCCTCAAAATTGCCAGCGCATCGTCGTGGGCTTTGTCGACAAGCCCCCGCACTTCATGATCGATGGCCTGGGCCGTCGCATCACTCACCGAACGTCTGGGGTTGTTGCCCTGACCGAGAAAGCGATTGCCACCTTGTTTGTCGTAGGCCAGTGGTCCCAATGTGTCGCTCATTCCATAGGTGCCCACCATCTGTTCCGCAAGATCGGTGGCCCGTTGCAGGTCGTTGGCTGCACCTGTGGTGATTTTCCCGAAGACGATCTCTTCAGCTGATCGGCCGCCCAGCAATGTCGCGATCTGCCCCTGTAGCTCTTCCTTGGAATTCAAGAAGCGTTCCTCGGTCGGCAGCTGCAGGGTGTAACCCAGGGCACTCATCCCACGGGGAACAATTGAAATCTTGGCAACCTTGCTCCCACCAGGCATTAAGTGACCAACAATTGCATGTCCAACCTCGTGATAAGCAACAACCTTCTTTTCATCGTCTTGTAGAACACGACTTTTCTTCTCAAGCCCTGCAACGACACGCTCGATCGCTTCACTCAGATCCTGCTGTTCAACTTTGGTTCTCTGATTCCTTGCGGCCAGCAGGGCGGCTTCGTTTACAAGATTGGCAAGATCCGCTCCTGCGAATCCGCTCGTGGCCTGCGCCACGCTGTCAAGATCGACGGCTTCGGCAAGTTTGACCTTTTTGGCGTAAATCTCGAGGATCGTTTTGCGACCTGAGAGATCAGGTCGGTCGACCAGCACCTGACGGTCAAAACGACCCGGTCTTAGCAGTGCTGCGTCCAGAACCTCCGGTTGATTGGTTGCTGCGAGGACGATGACGGGCTTGTCTTTTGCTGTGAAACCATCCATTTCGGTGAGCAACTGATTCAAGGTTTGCTCCCGCTCATCGTTTCCTCCAACAACCCCCATGGAGCCGGAACGACTTTTACCGATGGCATCAAGTTCATCGATGAAGATGATGCAGGGTGCTTTCTTTTTCGCTTCTTCGAACAAGTCGCGCACCCGTGCGGCACCTGCGCCGACAAAAAGTTCAACGAATTCAGAGCCAGAAATAATGAAAAAAGGAACTTCGGCTTCCCCTGCCACCGCTTTAGATAACAGGGTTTTGCCGGTCCCGGGGGGGCCAACGAGCAACACACCCTTGGGAATACGAGCACCAATCTCTGCGTAACGCTCCGGTTTTTTCAGAAAATCGACGATCTCAGTTAACTCCTGCTTCGCTTCATCAACCCCCGCCACATCAGAGAAGGTGACCCTTGATTCTTCATCGGGAACATAGACTTTGGCCTTGCTTTTAGTAAAACTCAGCGCCCCTTGGGCTCCACCTCCCATCGAACGACGAGCAAAAAATTGCAGAACTAGGATGAAGATCAGGGGTGGAACAACCCAGCTGAGAATGGTGGTGAAAATATTCGGTTTTTTCGGAGGAGCAGCAGCGAATTCAACTCCTTTGTTCTCCAGACGCTGAGGCAGATCCATGTCAAAAATCGGCGTCGTCGCCAGCACAGGAGGTGAG